>CALBSD010000110.1 GCA_937927625.1 uncultured Actinomycetes bacterium
GGCCGACTCAGTGAAATTCTGAGGCCGACGGTCACAGTCCGGATGGGAGCAAGGAAACAACATGACTAACCACGAGGCGCTCATGCGCCGTGCCATGCATATGGCTGAGACAGCGCGTCTGCACGCGCGTCCCAATCCGTGGGTGGGTGCTGTCCTTGTATGTACGAATGGTGCAGTGCACGAAGGTGCCACGCAATCTCCTGGTAATGCTCACGCAGAAATTGTTGCGATCACCTCTGCCGTTGCCGCAGGTGATTCCACTGTCGGAGCAACGCTCTACACAACGCTCGAGCCGTGTTCCCATACTGGTCGCACTGGTCCGTGTACCGAAGCAATCATTGCTGCCGGCATCACTCATGTTGTCTCTGCAATTGCAGACCCCGACACCAACGTTGCCGGAACAGGATTTACTGCCTTGCGTGCCGCAGGCATTGAGGTAACTGAAGGCGTCTGCGCAGAAGAAGTCGCACAACAACTTGCTCCGTACTTGCATCACCGCCGCACCGGACGTCCGTTTGTGATGTTGAAGATGGCAACAACGCTTGATGCACGCACATCAATTCCGAATGGTCCTCGTTGGCTCACAGGTGATGCAGCGCGCACTCGAGTACATCAACTTCGTGCTGAAAGCGATGCAATTGTTGTTGGTGCGGGAACAGTTCGTGCTGACGATCCCGAGTTAACCGTGCGCCATGTTGACGGGCCATCACCACGACGCATTGTGTTGTCACATTCGCCCGTTGATTCCGCCGCAAAGATCAACCCCTGCAGCGTCTGGTCACAAGACCTTGATTCATTGCTGGATTCATTGGGCGATGAAGGCGTTCTGCAATTAATGGTGGAAGGTGGACCAACGGTGGCCACTGCGTTCCATGAACAAGGCCTCATTAACCAATATGTCTTTCACATCGCCCCCATTGTCTCAGGCAGCAGTACCGCACCTGGTGTTTTCATTGGCGATGTGCAACAAGAACTCTCCCATTGTGCAGTCGTGTCCACGACCGCACTTGGTGATGATGTCGAAATCGTTTTACAACCCCTTACAGAGAAAGTTGGAGCATCATGAGCGAATCAGGTCTTGATCCAATCGAAGACGTCATTGCTGCAATGGCACGCGGAGAAATCGTGGTCATGGTTGACGACGAAGACCGCGAGAATGAAGGCGACTTCATCATGGCTGCCGAACACGCAACTGCTGAGAAACTTGCGTTCATCGTGCGCTACTCCACCGGCGTGATTTGCGTTCCACTCACCGGCGAACGTTGCGAAGAGTTGCGCTTGCCTCTGATGGTTGAGCAGAACACAGAAAGCCAGCGCACTGCGTACACCGTCACGGTTGACCTCATTGAAGGAACAACCACCGGCATTAGTGCTGCGGATCGTGCGGCAACGTCTCGTGCCATCGCAAACCGCGATGTCGACTTCAAAGCGTTCGCGCGCCCTGGCCATATCTTCCCGTTGCGTGCACGCACAGGTGGTGTGTTGAAGCGTGCTGGGCATACCGAAGCTGCTGTCGACCTTGCTCGCCTTGCAGGTTGCGAACCGGTGGGCGTTATCTGTGAAATTCAGAACGACGACGGCACCATGATGCGCTTGCCTGATCTTCGTAAGTTCTGCAAGGAACACGGTTTGCTTTTGTCCTCTATCGAGCAACTCATTGAGTACCGCCGTCACAACGAACGTCTTGTTGAGCGCATGGGTGAGGCATCTGTGCCCACTGAATACGGCACTTTCAATTGCGTTGCATACCGCAGCACCGTTGATGGAATTGAACACTTGGCGTTCGTCAAAGGTGATGTCTCCACCGCTGAGCCAGTTCTTGTGCGAGTGCACAGTGAATGTCTGACGGGCGACGTTTTTAGTTCACGTCGATGCGACTGCGGTCCACAGTTGGCAGCAGCAATGAGCATCGTCGACAAATCAGGAAGCGGCGTCATCGTGTACCTGCGCGGACATGAAGGACGTGGCATCGGTATCGGTCACAAGATCCGTGCATATTCATTGCAAGATCAAGGCCGCGACACAGTTGATGCCAACACAGAACTTGGTTTGCCAGTTGATAGCCGTGAATACGGAATCGGCGCGCAGATTCTTGCCGATCTTGGCGTGAGCCAAATTCGTCTCATGACAAACAACCCCGCAAAGTACGGCGGCCTCGGTGGTTATGGACTCAGCGTGGTGGAGCGTGTTCCGTTGAACACCATCCCCACCCCAGAGAACGAGGCCTACCTTCGCACCAAGCGTGAGCGCATGGGACACCTCATTGATTTGAACGATGGAAAAGGAACAACAAAATGACACGTGCCGGTTCAAGTAGTGCAATGCCCGACCTTGATGGAAAGGGATTGCGCATCGCCATTATTGGTGCGCGATTCAATGACCACATCGTGACCAAGTTGCGCGATGGAGCGCTACGTGGCCTCGAGCGTCTCGGAGTTGCAGATAACGACATCATGGAATCCTGGGTTCCTGGCGCGTTTGAACTTCCGTTGGCTGCAAAGGTGTTGGCGCAGACCGGCAAGGTCGACGCCATCATCTGCCTCGGCACCGTTATCAAGGGCGACACTCCGCACTTCGATTACGTCTGTGGTGAAGCTGCGCGGGGAATTCAGGATGCACAACTTGCAACCGGTATTCCCGTGATGTTCGGTGTTCTTACTGTCAACACAGAACAGCAAGCTATTGACCGCAGTGGACCTGGAATCGACAACAAGGGCGATGAAGCTGCCGTCGGAGCAGTGGAGATGGCCCTCCTGGTGAAGTGCCTCACCGCATAAATTCACATCGCATTGCCGTGCGGAAGAAATCCCGCACACTTGGCCATGTACAGGAGGTGTGCATGGCCATTCTTTGCACTCTTATCGCCACCGCATGTTTATCGGTGTCCGCTTCCCCCACTCCACCTGCTCACGTTGTTGCTGAGTCGCTTGTTTTCAACAAGTCCCTGAAGTCATTCATCGCAGTTGCCAATGCATCAGATCACGACAAGCGCTTGAACTGGACAACAGATGGTTGCTCCGCACCCATCATCGGCAGTTCAGGTCGCACGTTTGACTTCTTCAATGCGTGTCGCCGCCACGACTTTGCTTATCGAAATTTCGCTCGCCTCGACAAGGGCAAATGGTGGACAGAAGAATTGCGTGCACGTGTTGATGCTGTGTTCAAAAAAGACATGGCTGCCGATTGCGCAACCCGAAATGTCATTGATAAGAAATCCTGCGTCGGCTGGATGAATATCTTTTACGAAGCAGTTCGCGCCTACGCCGGCAAGTAGCTACACCGCAACAACATCAATGAGTTGATGCAAGATGCGTCCGGTGGCACCCCACACGGTCTCATCATCGAGTTCAAAGAAATGAATATTGATGTCGCCTTGTGGGCGTGACCACCACTCATTGCGATATGTATCTTCACGAGCAAGATCATGCAGCGGACTCATGAATACACGCGCCACTTCTTCTTCTTGAATTGAGAATGACGGAACCCCTTCGACGCGTGCGACAACAGGAATAATCAAACTGTTGCTGACGAATGTTGTTAGCGGGTCAAGTTCGCCAATGATGTGAACGCTTTCGGGATCCAAACCGACTTCTTCGTGTGCTTCCCGCACAGCAGCTTCATGCACCGACTCTGACTCTTCAACTCGTCCGCCAGGAAACGAAATCTGACCGGGGTGGTTACGTAAGTGATCTGTACGCCGAGTGAGGATGACAGACGGGCCATCAGGATGATCAACGAGTGCAACAAGTACTGCTGAGACACGCGCCGTTGCTACCCATTCCTGCGACATCTCTACTGAGTCTTCATTGCGGTTCACCGCATGAGCAGAAAGACGAGAGAGCACATGCTGCATATCGCGCAACATGGAACGGTCGTGTTGAAACCACGAAGGTGCATCACCTTCGCGCCACTGTGAAGGACGCGGAATGACTTGATTGCCTCCGCGTCGTCGTGTCACTGTGCCGTGGGTGTCCAGCCCGATGCCTTCAGTTCAGCAAGAATTTCTGCAAGGCCTGCAGTCTTCAAGTTCGCAAGAACTCGGCCGGGCATCTCTTCGCCCTTTTCCCATGACTCCCATGCGGTAATCAACTTGTTGAGATCAGGTGCTGGTCGCTCAAATGCCATGACCGAAGCGTACCGAGACGAAGCCCTCTGCCCCCGCGAGAGCGATCAACATTGCGCGAGTGGAGATGTCAACGTCAACGACTACGACCGCGATGATGGCCACGACAGAGATGCCAATACCGATGAGTCGATGAATATGACCATTTGTGACTCGAAATGCTGAAAGCGGTGCTTTCACCGTAGCGGCATTCAAGATCACGGCAGCAGCAAAGACAGCTGGCACGAATGGCGTACCGGACTGTGCGGCCACACTGGCCAATCCAAAGCCGATGACATATTCCAGAGCTTGTGTAAACCAGAGAAAGCGAGTTGGTTGCTTCATCTCTTTCACGCGCATGGCTCTAACCGTAGGCGGAAATGATTAATGGCCCGGACCATACGGTCCGGGCCATTAACGGGAGGCTCTATGTACAACCGACCACAGCCGGTTGTTATTCCCAGGGTTTGATTTACATCATCCCCATGCCACCAGGCATGCCGCCGCCCATGCCAGCACCGGCGCCGCCGGCTCCTGGCTTGTCGGCAACGAGGCATTCGGTGGTGAGAACCAAAGCTGCAATGGATGCTGCGTTCTGAAGCGCTGCACGGGTGACCTTTGCAGGGTCGATGATGCCAGCAGCAACGAGGTCGACGTATTCGCCGGTCGCTGCGTTGAGGCCCATGCCGCCCTTTTCGGACTCCACACGCTGCACCACAACGGAGCCTTCAAGGCCAGCGTTGTCGGCAATGTGCTTCGCAGGTGCAATCAGTGCGTCATAAACGGTGCGTGCGCCAGTTGCTTCGTCACCAGTGAGTGACTCAACAACCTTGAGAACTGCAGGACGGCTGCGCAAGAGAGCGGTACCGCCACCTGCAACAACGCCTTCTTCGATAGCTGCACGAGTCGCCGAGATGGCGTCCTCGATGCGGTGCTTCTTTTCCTTGAGTTCTACTTCAGTAGCAGCGCCCACCTTGATGAGAGCAACGCCACCGGCGAGCTTTGCAAGACGCTCTTGGAGCTTCTCGCGATCCCAATCAGAATCGGTGTTGTCGATTTCAGTCTTGATCTGGCTGATACGGCCATTGACTTCGTCCTTGTCGCCAGCACCATCAACGATTGTCGTTTCGTCCTTGGTGATGATGACGCGCTTTGCACGACCAAGAAGGTCGAGTGTGACGTTCTCAAGCTTGAGACCAACTTCTTCGCTGATGACCTGGCCACCAGTAAGAACTGCCATGTCTTGCAACATTGCCTTACGACGATCGCCGAAGCCTGGAGCCTTCACTGCTGTGGAGTTGAAGGTGCCACGAATCTTGTTCACCACGAGAGTTGCAAGCGCTTCGCCCTCAACATCTTCAGCGATGATGAGAAGTGGGCGGCCTGTCTTCATGACGGATTCGAGTGCTGGAAGAAGAGCCTGTACCGAAGAGATCTTCGATGAGTAGAACAAGATGTATGGCTCATCGATGATGGCCTCTTGACGCTCTTGATCGGTCACGAAGTATGGAGACAAGTAGCCCTTGTCGAACTGCATTCCTTCAGTGAAATCAAGGTCAATACCGAAGGTATTGCTTTCTTCAACAGTTACAACGCCGTCTTTGCCGACCTTGTCGATTGCGTCTGCAATGACCTTGCCGATGCTTGCGTCTGCAGCAGAAATTGTTGCAACGCTTGCGATGTCGCTCTTGTCGTCAACTTCTTTTGCTTGACCCTTGATGGACTCAACAGCAGCTGCAACAGCCTTCTCGATACCGCGCTTCAAACCCATTGGGTTTGCACCGGCAGCGACGTTGCGCATGCCCTGGTGAACGATTGCCTGTGCGAGCACAGTTGCTGTTGTGGTGCCGTCACCTGCGACGTCATTTGTCTTGGTGGCAACTTCCTTCACGAGCTGTGCGCCCATGTTCTCGAAAGGATCGTCGAGTTCGACTTCCTTCGCGATGGAAACACCGTCATTGGTGATTGTTGGTGCGCCGAACTTCTTGTCGAGAACGACGTTGCGTCCCTTAGGTCCGAGCGTTACTTTCACCGCATCGGCAAGCTTGTTAACGCCTGCCTCGAGAGCGCGACGCGCCTCGTCATTGAACTTCAATTGCTTTGCCATGTTGAGACCTACTTGGTAACAACTGCAAGAACGTCACGGCTGGTGAGGATCAAAAGATCCTGTCCGCCATGAGAGATTTCGGTGCCGCCGTACTTGCTGTACAAAACAACGTCGCCGACTTTGATGTCGAGTGCGAAATGCTTGCCTTCGTCATCGCTCCAGCGGCCAGGGCCGACTGCAAGAACGGTACCCTGCTGTGGCTTTTCCTTCGCGGTGTCGGGGATGACGAGACCCGATGCAGTGGTCTGCTCGGCTTCGCTGGGCTGAACGACAATGCGGTCGTCGAGTGGCTTCAGGTTCATGGTTTCCTCCGATGAATCAACATTTCGAAAATGAACTCCGCACTGGCGAGCCAGTCCGGCGTTAGCACTCAGGGAGTGCGACTGCTAATGATACGGACGGGGCGGGCGCCTAGCAACCGAGACCGAGAAGCTGGCTGGTTTCCCGCAGGGGCAGACCAATGATGTTGCTCATGGAACCCCGAGTGGACTGGACCAGGGTGCCACCCAGGCCCTGAATGGCGTACGAGCCGGCTTTCCCCTGCCATTCGCCCGTGCCGATGTACCAATCCAGCAGGGCGTCCGTGACGGGCTCAAAGGTGACCATCGAGGTGACCACGAGGGATGCAACCGAATCAGGCCGGACCACAGCCACCCCCGTGTGGACGCGGTGGGTGCGGGCGCTCAGCAGCTTCAGCATGCGGCGAGCATCAGCCTCGTCCTCGGGCTGACCAAAGATGACCCCATCCAGATCCACGGTCGTGTCGGCGCCCAACACGAGTGCATCAGTGGAGAGTCGCTCTTGCACGGCGCGCGCTTTCCACTCTGCAAGACGCTTCACGTATTCAGCGGGTTGCTCACCGGCGTGTGGCGTTTCATCAATGTCTGCAGGAACTACTTCTGCAGTGATGCCCAGTTGTGCGATGAGATCAATGCGTCGCGGTGAACGAGATGCCAGAACGACACGCAACTGTTCGTGATCAGCCACCGCTGACGGCCGTCTCATGTGCATCGTCGGGCAATGTCATGTCATCACGGTTTTCCAAGTAACCCTCAGGCAGAACAACTTTGATGGGGCCATTGGTGTGACCGCGTGCAAGACGTTCACCACCGGGGACAAGTGTCATTGAGCGATCAAGTCGTTCCGCAATCTGTTGCAACTCTTCAAACGACGCAACTGTTGCAAACGCACGACGCACTTCTGAACCAACGGGATAACCAGTGAGATACCAACCGCAATGCTTACGGAAATTACGAATACCAAATTCTGGACCCATGATGCTCATCAACCCTTGCGCATGTTCCAACATCACATTGAGAACAAAACCAAGATTCGGAGATTGTTGAATTTCCTTGCCGGAGAATGCATCGACAAGATCACGGAACAACCACGGTTTTCCTAAACAACCGCGACCGACAACAACACCATCGCAACCGGTTTCATTCATCATGCGCACTGCGTCTGATGCTTCCCAGATATCGCCGTTTCCAAGAACAGGAATACTGGTGACCGCTTGTTTCAATTCTGCGATGTATTCCCAATGCGCAGTTCCGCCGTAATGCTGTTCGGCAGTACGTGCATGAAGCGCGATCATTTGGATGCCTTCTTCTTCAGCAGCCTTACCGGTGTCGAGGAATGTCACGATGTCATCGTTAATGCCAATACGGAACTTGCACGTAATGGGCACGCCATACGGTTCAGCGGCTTGCACAGCAGCACGCATGATGGCGCGAGTGAGATTGCGTTTCACGGGTACAGCAGCACCGCCACCCTTACGAGTCACTTTGTTCGCAGGGCAACCAAAGTTCATGTCGATGTG
>CALBSD010000111.1 GCA_937927625.1 uncultured Actinomycetes bacterium
TTGCTATCCGTGAGGGTGGCCGTACGGTGGGCGCAGGCCGCGTCACCAAGATCATCAAGTAACGGTTACGAAAATGGCAACTAACTCCATCCGTATCCGCCTCAAGGCATTTGATCACGACATCATCGACAAGTCGACACGCATGATTGTGGAAACAGTTCTTCGCACCAACGCAAAGATCCGTGGCCCAATCCCACTTCCAACCGACAAGCACCGCTTTACGGTTATCCGTGGACCACACATTGACAAGGACTCACGCGAGCACTTCGAAATGCGTATCCACAAGCGTCTCATCGACATCGTTGAACCCAACAACAAGACCATCGATTCGCTCCAGCGCATCGAGCTTCCTGCGGGCGTTGACATCGAGATCAAGATTCAGGGCTAAATCCCCTCAAACGATTTATAGAAAGGGGCGGTCGCAAGACCGCCCCTTTTGTATTTCCCCGGTTCAGTTTTTCTTACGAGATTCTTTGATTTGTGCGCACCGTGCAGCACCTGTGGGATAGATACTTAATACATGAGCAACGATTCACATTGGGTCAACACACCACCACAGATTCCTTCGGGCCGATCGAAGAGGCCGCGTGTTCTCGCGTTAGCTCTCGTTCTCTCTACAGCTTTCGCTGGTGGCATCGTCGGTGGCGTTGTCGGTTCTTCAACAACAGGTAACTCAAACAACAACACGCCGCTGATTACCGCTGCGCCTCTCAAGGCCGGACAAGTCGGAAATAGCAGTGTTGCAAAGGCTGCAGATGTCATTGCGCCAAGCGTCGTGACTATTGACAGCGTGTCGGCCAATAGCGAATCAGTCGGTACCGGAATCATCGTGACAAGCGACGGTGAAATCCTCACCAATAATCACGTGGTGGAAGGTGCAAAGGAAGTGCGTGTTCGTCTCAGTGGCGGAACCGACGCAATCATGGCTGATGTTCTCGCAACTGATCCAAGTAACGACATGGGTCTCATAAAGTTGCGCAACACCACAGGATTAACGCCTGCAACATTTGCAAATGCAGATTCAATTGCAGTGGGTGATCAAGTTGTTGCGGTCGGTTATGCGCTTGCACTCGATGGTGGCCCCAGCGTGACATCTGGAATTATCTCCGCATTGAATCGCACACTGCAGATGGACCAGGAAACTTTCTTGAATGGACTCATCCAAACGGACGCCGCTATTTCTTCTGGCAACTCTGGTGGACCACTCATCAACATGAGCGGACAAGTCATTGGCATTAACAGTGCAGTTGCAAATGGTGATTCAAATAGTGCAGCAAACAACATTGGTTTTGCTATCGGAGTTGCAGAAGTACAACGTGTTTCAAAGATTCTTCACGACCAAGCAAATGGCGTCTCGCGTGAGCAGGGATTCCTCGGAATCAGCCTGGGAAGCCGTAATGACGGTGGTTCTGGAGCAGTCATTGGTGAAGTCACTGCCGGATCACCTGCAGCGAAAGCTGGCGTGCGTGTGAAGGACATTGTTCTTGCAGTGAACGATCAACCAATTACGGGTGACACTTCATTGGTAGCAATCATCCGTGACTCTGCACCCGGGGACAAGATCACCATCACCGTTGAACGTGGTGGAAAGAAAATGGATCTTGTTGCAACGCTTGTTGCACGACCAAAAGAATAAGACCGAATTAGTTCACTGATACGCGAGGGAATCGCACATCATCTAAGACGTCGCCATCGTTCAAACCTTCGGGTGCGAATGGTGGCGACGTTTTCCATGGACGGGAAATCCATCGTGCGTCATCACCGACATAACGGAAACTCACAATGCGACGACGCAATGGATGTTCCGTTGTTCCTGGTGCTGAATGCAACGTGCGGAAATGAAATGCAACGACATCACCCGGTGCAACATCACACACAACTGTTTCACCGAGTGATTCAAGTTCTTCAACAGAGGGAAACAGCTCGAAGCCTGCAGCGCGTGCAACATACGGTGAGTCATCGACGAAACGATTCGGAATGAATCGTCGCGGGATGTGGTGACTGCCTTTAATGCAACGCAAAGCGATCGTGCTGGGAATCGGATCAAGTGGAACCCAGAGGCTCACATTGTCCATGCCCTCCACTCCGTAATACGGGTCGTCGTGGTGCCAAGGGGTGGGTGTGCCTGTCCCAGGCTCTTTCACGAGGACGTGTTCATGGAAGAAACGGGGCTGGTTGGTGCCCATGAGCTGGCCGGCAATTTCGGGCAAAGTGCCTGACAGGCCAGTTTCGGCAAATTCGGGGATGCGCTGCCAGCTGACGTAATCATCGAAAAAGCGGCCCCCGGAGCCCTCGGGGGTGTAATCGTTCGACCAGGGACTGGGTGATTCCAGGTTGGTTGCGACACCTTTTTCAATGCTGGCAAGGGTTTGCGGGGAAATGACCCCAGGGAGGACCACAAATCCATCCCGCTGGTAGGTCTCAATCTGGGCAGGGGACAAGGTGACCATCCTCCGATGGTAGGTCGCGGGGCACGGGGCCCTTTGACTCCTCAAACTTCACAAGTTCACAAAGTATTTTCCATTGTTGTCGAGACATTCCGCCGATAGCGTTCCTACTCCGTGCGATTCGGACTCCGGTCCGAAAAGCTAGATCGATCGTCGAAAAACACAATCGACGTCTGTGAAGGCCGCGATGCAGAAATGCAAAGTGGAACCACACAGCAAAACCCAGACAGATGCTCCGTCAACAGAAATGTTGTCGGAGCATTTGCGTGAAGAACCAACGAGAAAAAGGGTTGCCGCCATGGCACAAAAAGCGATCGTCGGCGAGAAAGTCGGCATGACACAGGTGTGGGGAGATGACCAGCGCGTCATTCCTGTCACCGTTCTGCGCGTCGAGCCAGTACGCGTCGTCCAGGTCAAAACAACTGACCGCGACGGCTACACAGCACTTCAGGTCACATACGGCCAGAAGAACGCATCAAAGCTCACGAAGCCTGAACAAGGCCACTTCGCCGCAGCAAATGTTGAAGCAGGTCGTCGACTTGTCGAGCTTCGTCTCGATTCAGTTGACGGCTTTGAAGTCGGTCAAGAAATTGGCGCTGATCTTCTCGCAGCAGGCGAGAAGGTTGACGTCACCGCGGTCAGCCGCGGTAAAGGTTTCGCAGGTGGAATGAAGCGTCACAACTTCAATGGCCAAGGCGCAAGCCACGGTAACCACAAGCACCACCGTGCACCAGGATCCATCGGATCATGCTCCTTCCCAGGTCGCGTGTTCAAGGGTCTTCGCATGGCTGGTCACATGGGTCACGAGCAAGTAACAACGCTCAACCTTGAAGTGGTGCAGGCCGACCTTGAGCGTGGACTCATCCTCATCAAGGGCTCCGTTCCAGGTCCAAACGGTGGCGTTGTCATCGTGCGTAACGCAGTGAAGGCGAAGTGATTTAGATGGCATCTATCGCACTCAAGAACGCAACAGGCGCAAGCGCAGGAAACGTTGATGTAGCAGACGAGTTGTTTGCTGTTCAGCCAAACGTTCCAGTGATGCACCAGGTTGTCACCGCACAACTCGCAGGCCGTCGTGCAGGTACATCAGCTACCAAGACACGCGCCGAAGTTGCCGGTACAGGTAAGAAGCCGTTCAACCAGAAGGGCACCGGCGGTGCTCGTCAGGGTTCAACACGTGCACCTCACTACACCGGTGGTGGTATCGCACACGGCCCACAGCCACGTAAGTACATCCAGCGCACACCTCGCAAGATGGTGCGTCTCGCACTTGCATCAGCACTCAGTGATCGCGCCCTCGCAGGCCGCGTCATCGTGCTTGATTCATGGGGCCTCGACACACCAAGCACAAAGGCAGCAATCAAGACACTCGCAGCCGTTGGCGCAAGTGGCAAGGTGCTCGTCGTTGTTACTCCTGCAGAAGAGAACGCAATCAAGAGCTTCCGCAACCTTCCTGAGGTGCAGTTGATTCTTGTTGGTGAGCTCAACGCTTATGACGTTCTCTGCAACGACTGGATTGTCTTCTCGAAGGACAGCCTCCCCGGAAGCAAGGACTCAAAGTAATGAAGGATCCACGCGACATCATCATCCAGCCAGTCGTCTCTGAAAAGAGCTACGCACTGATGGAAACAGACGTGTACACATTCCAAGTTCACGTTGATGCAACTAAGCCCGAGATTCACGATGCAATCGAAGCAATCTGGGGCGTGAAGGTGCTGAAGGTCAACACTCTTAATCGCAAGGGTAAGTACCAGCGCACTCGTAACTCCAACCGAATCGGTCAGCGTCCGCACACCAAGCGGGCCATCGTCACACTCGCAGCGGGAAGCAAGATCCCGCTGTTCGAAAGCTGAGCACATCATGGCAATTCGTAAGCGCAAGCCAACTAGCCCGGGACGTCGTTTCCAGACCGTCTCTGACTTCTCCGAGATCACCAAGTCGACACCAGAAAAGACATTGCTCGTTTCTAAGTCGAACACTGGTGGTCGTAACGCATATGGTCGCAAGACTGCTCGCCATAAAGGTGGGGCACACAAGCGTCAGTACCGCATCATCGACTTCAAGCGCGTGAAGGACGGCGTTGTCGCCAAGGTCGCCGCAATTGAATACGATCCAAACCGCACATGCCGCATTGCACTTTTGCATTACGTCGACGGCACCAAGGCATACATCCTCGCCCCTAAGGGTCTTGAGGTTGGCATGCGTGTTGAGTCCGGTCACGGTGCAGACATCAAGCCAGGCAACGCAATGCAATTGCGTTACATGCCTGTCGGTACTGTCGTGCACAATGTAGAACTTCGTCCTGGTCAGGGCGGCAAGATAGGCCGTTCCGCAGGTATGGCAGTGCAGCTCGTTGCAAAGGATGGCGACTTCGCCACTTTGCGTTTGCCTTCAACAGAAATGCGTCGCGTTCTTCTCGACTGCCGCGCAACTGTCGGCGAAGTCGGTAACTCCGAACACGAACTCGTGAAGATTGGTAAGGCCGGTCGTAACCGTTGGAAGGGCGTTCGTCCTCAAACTCGCGGTGTGGCTATGAACCCTGTCGACCACCCACTCGGTGGTGGTGAAGGTAAGACCTCCGGTGGTCGTCCACCAGTGTCTCCTTGGGGCAAGCCAGAAGGTCGTACGCGCAACAAAAACAAGCCGTCGCAGCAACTCATTGTTCGCCGCCGTCGTGCAGGAAAGGGACGGAGGTAACACATGTCTCGCAGCCTCAAAAAGGGTCCATTCATCGACGAGCACCTGCTCAAGAAGGTGGATGCCGCAAACGCATCAGGCGATCGCAAGGTCATCAAGACCTGGTCACGCCGCTCAACAATTGTTCCCGACATGGTCGGTCACACCATTGCAGTACACGACGGTCGCAAGCACGTGCCCGTTTATGTCACTGAGTCCATGGTTGGCCACAAGCTCGGCGAATTCTCTCCTACCCGTACGTTCCGCTATCACGCCGGACAAGAGAAGAACGCGAAGAAGTAGTCATGACCGGTCCAAAGCTCAATGAAGCAAACCGCGTTGCCGGCTCGAAGAGCGGTAGCCGCGCTGTTGCGAAGTACCACCGTTCGTCCGCATCGAAGGTGCGCGTCGTTCTGAATCTCGTCCGTAACAAGGACGTTCGTAGCGCAGATGAAATTTTGCAGTTCACAGACCGTGAAGCAGCTCGTGTTGTTCGCAAGGTTCTTGCATCAGCAGTTGCAAACGCAGTGAACAACGATGAACTTGATGCAGACGAATTGTTCGTGAAGGCATGTTTCGCTGACGAGGGTCCAACCTTGAAGCGTTTCCGTCCTCGCGCAAAGGGTCGCGCAGGCAAGATCAACAAGCGCACCTGCCACATCACTGTCATCGTCGACCGCATGGACGACGATCAGCTCGCAGTTCGCGAAGCGAAGACTATGGCAAAGGGTGCACCCACAAGTAACCGTCGTGCACGTGTTGCTGCAAGCCGCAAGACAGTGGAAGAACCAACTGTTGAAGCACCTGCAGATGACGCAGTCGACACCGCAACCGAAGAAGCAGGCAACTGATGGGCCAGAAGATCAATCCATACGGCTTCCGTCTCGGAGTCACCACCGATTGGAAGAGCCGCTGGTTCTCCGAGCGTGAGTACAAGAACTATCTCACTGAGGATTGGAAGATCCGTGAGTACCTCATGACCACACTCGAAGATGCAGCTGTTAGCCGTGTTGAAGTAGAGCGCACACGTGACAAGCTCCGCATCGACGTGCACACCGCACGTCCCGGAATTGTTATCGGTCGTAAGGGTGCTAAGGCAGACGAGCTTCGCGCTGGTCTTGCACAGATCACCGGCAACAACCGTTTGCAGCTCAACATCGTTGAAATCAAGCAAGCAGAACTCGACGCTGCTCTCATCGCACAGGGCGTTGCTGACCAGTTGGTCAACCGCATCGCATTCCGTCGTGCAATGAAGCGCGCTGTGCAGAACGCACAGAAGTTCGGCGCACTTGGTATTCGCGTTCAGTGTTCCGGTCGTTTGGGTGGCGCAGAAATGAGCCGCACCGAGTGGTACCGCGAAGGTCGTGTGCCCTTGCACACACTTCGTGCCGACATTGATTACGGTTTCCGCGAAGCACGCACCAGCTCTGGTCGTGTTGGCGTCAAGGTGTGGTTGTACAAGGGCGACATCGTTCCGTACAAGACCACAACACAAGACAAGATTTCTCGCGAAGCAGCAATGGCCGTTGGTGATACCTCTGGTTCCGTTGTTACAGAACAGCAGCAGTCACGCAAGGTTGTTTCTTCAGCCGGTCCTCGTGCCGCAGTTGAAGCACCAGAGGCTGAAATTGCTCCACTCGTGAAGCCTGCTGATCCTGAGTTCGAGCGTTTGCTTGAAGAGGAAGAGGCGATCGAGGCTCGCATCCAAGAGTCACACGAGACTCCAAAGTTACGTGGAGAGGACTAACCCATGTTGATGCCCCGTAAGGTCAAGCACCGCAAGCAGCAGCGCGGTCGTATGACCGGAGTCTCTAAGGGTGGAAACGCACTCGCATTCGGCGAGTACGGAATCCAAGCTCTTGAGCCCGGCTGGATCACTGCTCGTCAAATCGAAGCAGCACGTATTGCAATGACCCGTCACATTAAGCGTGGCGGCAAAGTGTGGATCAACGTGTTCCCCGACAAGCCTGTAACGAAGAAGCCTGCAGAAACCCGCATGGGTTCCGGCAAGGGCAACCCAGAATTCTGGGTAGCTGTTGTCAAGCCAGGGCGCATCCTCTTCGAACTTTCGTATCCAACACCGGAGATTGCAAAGGCCGCTCTTGAGCGCGCCGTGCAGAAGCTCCCAATCAAGGCTCGCGTCATTAGCCGCGACGAGCCAATCTGATTCGAAGGGACCTAAGTAATGGCACGTTCAATCTCTGACCTCCGCGACATGGATCTCGCCGCCCTCGTGGCCGAGCTCCGTGCAAGCAAGCAGGAGGCCCTCAACCTGCGATTCCGCAACGCAACCGGCCAGCTCGACAAGCATGACGAGCTTCGCAAGGTGCGTCGCCAGATCGCCCGCATCAACACCCTCATCCGTCAGCGCGAAATCGTTGCCGCTGAGGCAGCCGGGAAGTGAGTAGTCACATGGCAGAAGAAATCACCAACGAGCGCAACGCACGCAAGATCCGCGAAGGCTTGGTCGTCTCTAACAAGATGAACCAGACCGCAGTGATCGCCGTCGTCGAGCGCGTCCGTCACGCGAAGTACGACAAGTTCGTTCTTCGTACCAAGAAGCTCTATGCACACGACGCAGAAAACGATGTCAACATCGGCGACCGCGTTCGCGTAATGGAGATCCGTCCGATGTCAAAGCTCAAGCGCTGGCGCATCGTTGAAATCCTGGAGCGTGCAAAGTGATCCAGCAAGAATCTCGCCTTCGCGTAGCCGACAACAGCGGCGCAAAAGAAGTACTCGTCATCAAGGTGCTCGGTGGTACACGCCGTCGTTACGCATCAATCGGTGACGTCTTCATCGCAACAGTCAAGGATGCAATTCCTGGTGCTGCTGTGAAGAAGGGTGAAGTCGTTCGTTGCGTCGTCGTTCGCGTCAAGAAGGAAAAGCGTCGTCCAGACGGCAGCTACATCCGCTTCGACGAGAACGCAGCAGTTCTTATCAAGGAAGACCTCACGCCTCGCGGCACCCGCATCTTCGGACCAGTGGGACGCGAACTGCGTGACAAGAAGTTCATGCGAATTGTTTCGCTTGCACCGGAGGTGCTCTAAACCATGAAGTTCAAGAAGGGCGACACCGTCCAGATCATCGCAGGTAAAGAAGCCGGTTCCCAGGGCGAAATCATTCGCGTTTTGCCAAAGGAAAACAAGGTCGTGGTTGAAGGTCGCAACATTGCGAAGCGCCACACCAAGGCAACCAGCCAGAACCAAAAGGCCGACATCGTCGAGAAGCCAATGCCAATGGACGCATCCAACGTGATGCTCGTTGTCAAGGGCAAGCCAACTCGCGTCGGTTTCAAAGTCAACGCCGACGGCACCAAGGTGCGCGTCGCGAAGAAGACAGGAGAGGAAGTCTGATGGCAACCACCACAGCTCCACGCCTCAAGGCTCGTTACGACGCCGAAGTGAAGCAGGCATTGCTTGCACAGCTCGGTCTCGAAAACGTGATGCAGGTCCCCAAGCTCGAAAAGATCGTGATCAACATGGGTGTTGGCCGCGCAACACAGCAGCCTTCGCTGCTCGACAGCGCAGTTGCTGACCTCACAGCGATCTCTGGTCAG
This sequence comes from uncultured Actinomycetes bacterium, assembly GCA_937927625.1. Classification (GTDB taxonomy): domain Bacteria; phylum Actinomycetota; class Acidimicrobiia; order Acidimicrobiales; family Ilumatobacteraceae; genus UBA2093. The sequence continues at coordinate 8,683 of CALBSD010000111.1, forward strand.
AAGCCAATCGTGACGAAGTCTCGTGACTCCATCGCCGGCTTCAAGCTCCGCGAGAACCAAGCAATTGGTTGCAAGGTCACACTTCGTGGCGACCGTATGTGGGAGTTCTTCGATCGTCTGTTGGCAATCGCCATCCCACGTATTCGTGACTTCCGTGGTCTCCCTGCATATTCATGGGACGGCCGTGGCAACTACACATTTGGTCTCTCTGAGCAGACAGTGTTTCCAGAAATTGATTACGACAAGATCGACGTGCCTCAGGGTATGGACATCACCATCGTGACAACAGCAAGCAGCGACGCAGAAGGCCGTGCCCTTCTCGATGCATTCGGTTTTCCCTTCAAGCGTGGCAACGAGGGTGGATCCCCCGCACGCAAGAAGCCAAAGTCCCGTGGCCCAGTCCGCGGCGGCAAGAAGAAGAAGTAGGTAGAGGACAATGGCAAAGAAGTCTCTCATTATCAAGGCAAACGCGAAGCCGAAGTTCAAGGTTCGCGCGTACACACGTTGCCGCAAGTGCGGTCGCGCTCGTTCGGTGTACCGCAAGTTCGGTTTGTGCCGTGTCTGTTTCCGTGAAATGGCTCACGCAGGTGAAATTCCTGGCGTGACCAAGGCGAGCTGGTGAGGTACCAAAAATGATGACCGATCCCATCGCAGACATGCTCACACGCATCCGCAACGCCAACGTCGCGTTGAAGGAAGTCGTCGTGATGCCATCGTCGAAGCAAAAAGTTGCTTTGGCTGAAATCCTGAAGAAGGAGGGCTACATTGCTGATTTCTCAGTCGCGCCTTCCACCAAGGGTCCAGGCAACCAACTGTCCGTTCAAATGAAGTACTCGAACGATCGTCACCGCACCATCAGCGGCTTGACACGTATCTCGACACCGGGTCTTCGTGTGTATCGCAACTCAAAGGAAGTCCCACGCGTGTTGGGCGGCCTCGGTGTTGCAGTTCTGTCCACCAGCCAAGGTCTTATGACCGACCGTGAAGCGCGTAAGCGCAAGGTCGGCGGCGAAGTCCTGTGCTTCGTGTGGTGACCCCGGGACGAAAGTAGGAAACGAAATGTCACGTATCGGCAAAGCCCCCATCGCAATTCCATCAGGTGTTGACGTCACGATCTCTGGTCAGCACGTCACCGTGAAGGGTCCTAAGGGAACACTTTCACGCACTATTCCTGGTGAGATTGTTGTTCGCAAAGAAGAGTCCACTCTTCTTGTTGAGCGTCCAAACGACGAGCGTCAAAACCGCTCATTGCATGGCCTCTCACGCACACTCGTCAGCAACATGGTTATTGGTGTCACCGACGGTTTCACCAAGGAGCTTGAGATTGTTGGTGTTGGTTACCGCGCAGAAGCACAAGGTGCAAACCTTCGTCTCGCACTTGGTTTCTCACACCCAGTCAATGTTCCTGCACCAGACGGAATCACTTTCGAAATCCCCGTACAGACTCGCGTCATCGTGAAGGGAATCGACAAGGAACTCGTTGGTCAAGTAGCAGCAAACATTCGCAGCATCCGCAAGCCAGAGCCTTACAAGGGCAAGGGCGTGCGTTACGCAGGCGAGCGCATTCTCCGCAAGGCCGGCAAGACCGGCAAGAAGTGATTCGGTAGCAAAGGTTTCACCATGGCAAATATCGCAAGAATCCGTCGCGAATCGCGACTTCGCCGCCACCGTCGCGTGCGTAAGAAGATCCACGGCACAGCAGAACGTCCACGTCTTGCTGTCCACCGTACAAACAAGCATTTCAACATGCAGCTCATCAACGATGATCTCGGCCACACAATTGCCGCAGCATCTTCTGTTGAAACCAACATGCGTAGCACCAGTGGTGCAACCGTGTCGGCAGCAACTGCAGTTGGTGCATTAATCGCACAGCGCGCTAAGGCAGCCGGCGTCTCCACGGTCGTGTTCGACCGCGGTGGCTTCGCCTACCACGGCCGCGTTGCCGCTGCGGCAGAAGCCGCCCGTGAAGCAGGACTGGAATTCTGATGAGCAATTTCAATAACTCGTTCGCAAACGCGACACCACCAGAGCCAGGTGCACTTCGTGAGTCGCGCGTTATTCACATCAACCGCGTTGCAAAGGTTGTGAAGGGTGGACGTCGTTTCTCTTTCACAGCACTTGTTGTTGTTGGTGATGGCAATGGTCGTGTTGGTCTTGGTTACGGAAAGGCAAAGGAAGTTCCTTTGGCAATCCAAAAGGGCACCGAAGAAGCAAAGCGCAACTTGTTTGACGTTGCTCTCGCCGGTTCCACCGTTACTCACCCAATCCTCGGTATCTCCGGTGCAGGTCGCGTGCTCTTGAAGCCCGCATCTCCTGGTACTGGTGTTATCGCCGGTGGTGCAGCTCGCATCATTCTTGAAGAAGCTGGCGTCCACGACGTATTGGCAAAGTCACTCGGTTCAGCAAATGCAATCAACGTTGCACGCGCCACCATCGAAGGTCTTCGTCAATTGCAACGTCCCGATGTTGTAGCAAAGCGTCGCGGCATTCCTGCTGAGTCATTTGTTCCAAAGGGAATGCTCAAGGCGTACACCGACCGCCAGAAGGCAGTCGCAGCTGGAGAGGCTCATTAATCATGGCTGAGAAGACAATCACCGTCACGCTCAAGCGTTCAAAGATCGGCTCGAAGCCAAAGACACGCGGAACACTTCGTGCACTTGGTCTCAGCAAGATTGGCGATACCAACACCGTTCCTGATCGTCCGGAAATCCGCGGCATGATTGCTCGCGTTCCGCACTTGATTGAAGTACAGGAGAACAACTGATCATGCGCGTAGATGAACTCGCACCAGCACCAGGAAGTACCCATCGCGCAAAGCGCAAGGGTCGTGGTACCGGCGGCAAGGGCGGTAAGACCGCAGGCCGTGGTACGAAGGGTCAGCAGTCACGCGGACGTGGCAAGGTTGCACGTGGTTTCGAAGGTGGCCAGATGCCACTCAAGCAGCGTGTACCAAAGCTCAAGGGATTCAATAACCCATTCCGCGTTGAGTACTACGCCGTCAACCTTGATTCCCTCCAGGAATTGGGCATGGGCGAAGTCAACCCAGAAATCCTCGTGGACAAGGGTGTTGCACACAAGGGAACCCTCGTGAAGGTTCTTGGCCGCGGTGAAATTTCCGTTGCAGTCAAGGTCTCCGCACACGCAGTGTCAAAGAGCGCCGAGAAGGCAATCCTTGCTGCTGGTGGATCCGTGACCATCTTGCCATTGCCGCACAAGGTTCGTCCTCCGGCAAACGGCAACCAGTTCACCAACCGCTAACCCGCGTCGCGCTGTACTAGCTCGACTGCGACAAGGAGTCACACGTGTTCGCGAACTTGAAAAACATTTTCAAGGTAGAAGATCTGCGCAAGAAGGTGTTCTTCACCTTGTTGATGATCATGGTGTACCGATTCGGTACTGCATTGCGCGTTCCCGGCGTTGACTCTGGTGCAGTTGCACAGCTTCGCCAGGCTGCAAAGTCACAAGGCGCACTTGGTTTCCTCAACCTGTTCTCAGGTGGAGCGTTCGGATCCTTCTCGATTTTTGCTCTCGGCATCATGCCGTACATCACCGCCAGCATCATCATGCAGGTTCTCAACGTTGTCATTCCTAAATTGCAGGAATGGCAAGAGATGGGTGCCGTCGGTCAGCGCAAGATCACACAGTGGACTCGCTACGTCGCAATTGCAATTGCATTGTTGCAGGGTTCCGGTTTGACATTCATATTTGGTCAAGGAAAGGGAAGCGCGTTCTTCGGTGCAGCCGCAAAAGCCCCTGATGTTGTGTTGCTGGATCCATTCATGCCACGTGCATTGTTGGTCATCCCAACTCTCGTTGCGGGTACCGCGTTCTTGATGTGGATTGGTGAACTGATCAGTCAGCGCGGAATTTCAAACGGTATGTCTGTATTGATTTTCGCTTCTGTTGTTTCTGGTTTGCCATACAACTACTACTCAATTCTGCAGAGCAAGAAGTTCATCGTCTTTGCAATTTTAGTAGCGGTTTCATTGGGCATTCTTGCTGCAGTTGTTCGTGTTGAACTTGGACAGCGTCGTATCCCTGTGCAGTTTGCAAAACGTGTGGTTGGTCGTCGTATGACTGGTGGACAAAGCACGTACATTCCGTTGAAGGTCAACCAAGCTGGTGTTGTTCCCATCATCTTTGCGTCGTCGGTCTTGTTGCTTCCTGTTCTCGCATCCAACATGTTGGGCAGTGCAGAAGGTTGGCGCGGTTCTATTGCAAGCTTCGTGAATGACTACTTGGTGAACAGCCAGAACATGGTGTACATCACCGGCTTCTTCTTGCTCATCATTGCGTTTGCATACTTCTACAACTCGATCGCATTTGATCCGATTCGTCAGGCCGATCAGTTGCGTCAACAGGGTGGTTTTATTCCTGGTATTCGTCCGGGACCACAGACCGAGCGCTACTTGGCTCGTGCGGTGAACCGCATCACGTTGCCGGGTGCTGTGTTTGTTGGTGCGATCGCGATTCTTCCGTACATCATTTTGTGGGTGGGTAACGTTAAGTCGTTCCCATTTGCTGGTACCACCGTGCTGATCGCCGTTGGTGTTGCTCTTGAACTCATGCGTCAAATCGACAGCCAACTGATGCTGCGCAACTACGAGGGCTTCTTGAAGTGACTTTTCCTTCGGGAACGGGTTACTAGGTAATAAGTCAGATGAATTCCGGAGCGCGCTTAGTTCTGTTGGGTCGCCAAGGTGCGGGCAAGGGCACACAATGTGTGCGCCTATCCCGTCACTTTGTTGTTCCGCACATCTCCACCGGCGACATGCTTCGTGCAGCGGTTCGTGAGGGGACTGAACTCGGTCTCATGGCCAAGGCCGTTATCGACGCTGGCAACCTCGTCGGTGATGACATCATGATCGGCCTCGTCGAAGAGCGCATCCAGGCCGAGGATGCCCGAGAGCGTGGCTACATTCTCGACGGATTTCCTCGTACGGTCGCCCAGGCTGTCTCTCTGGACGCCATCACCCAGGCCAGCCCCCTGGACGTGGTGGTCGACCTGGTGGTCCCCCGTGAGCTCGTTCTTTCCCGTCTTTCAGCCCGCCGCGTCTGTCGCGATTGTGGCGCCAACTTCCAGGCCACCGGCTCTGAGCCCAGCCCCTGGACCTGCGACAACTGTGGGGGAGACGTCGTTCAGCGTGACGATGACACCCCTGACGCCATCAACAAGCGTCTTGATCTGTACGAGACCCAGACCCAGCCCCTCATTGATTTCTATGGGGAATCTGGCCGTCTCGCCCAAATCGACGGGGTAGGTAGCCCCGACGAAGTGTTTGCTCGCCTCACCAAGGCGGTCGAACAAAGGCTCTAAGTACCACTTGGTGCTTAGGAAATGCGCCGATAGCATTGCCACTCGCCCCTATTGCAGTTCTGCTATCGGGGGCAACATGTCCCAACAATTTAAGGAGGCCATCCTGGCCAAGCCAAAGGAAGATGCGATCGTGCTGGAAGGCACGATTCTCGAATCATTACCGAACGCAATGTTCCGTGTTGAGTTAGAGAACGGCCACAAAGTGTTGGCGCACATCTCCGGAAAAATGCGTATGCACTACATCCGTATTCTTCCTGGCGACAAGGTTCAGGTTGAGCTGACTCCATACGACCTCACCCGCGGTCGTATCACATACCGCTTCAAGTGAGAACGCAATGAAAGTACGCCCGAGCGTCAAAAAAATCTGTGAGAAGTGCAAGATCATCCGTCGTCACGGGCGTGTGATGGTGATCTGCGAAAACCCCCGGCACAAGCAGCGCCAGGGCTAAGAAAGTCAACGAAGGAAACGTAACAAAATGGCACGTATTGCTGGAGTCGACATCCCACGCGAAAAGCGTTTGGTGATCTCGTTGACATACATCTTTGGTATCGGAAGTTCAACAGCACAGAAGATCTGTGTTGCAACTGGACTCAACGAGAGCACTCGCGTTCGCGATCTCACCGAGGATGAAATCAATCGCATCCGCGCATGGGTGGATCAGAACATCACTGTTGAAGGTGACCTGCGCCGCGACGTGCAGCAGGACATCAAGCGCAAGATCGAGATCGGATGCCTTCAGGGCGTTCGTCATCGCAAGGGTCTTCCCGTTCGTGGTCAGCGCACGCACACAAATGCGCGCACACGTAAGGGACCAAAGAAGACCGTTGCAAACAAGAAGAAGGCAGTGAGGTAGAACCATGGCCAAGGCACAAGCAGGTGGACGTCGTCCACGCAAGCGCGAGCGCAAGAACGTCACCTCTGGTGTGGTGCACATCAAGAGCTCGTTCAACAACACAATCGTTTCCATCACCGACGTGGAAGGCAACGTCATTTCATGGGCGTCTTCCGGCGGTGTTGGTTTCAAGGGTTCTCGCAAGTCAACTCCGTTCGCCGCACAGATGGCAGCAGAGAAGGCAGGCAAGGCTGCAATGGAGCACGGTCTCCGTCGCGCCGAAGTGCATGTAAAGGGACCAGGTTCTGGTCGTGACACTGCATTGCGTTCCATCCAGAACTTGGGTATCGAAGTATCAGGCATCAAGGACGTCACCCCCGTTCCACACAATGGTTGCCGTCAGCCAAAGCGTCGTAGGAGCTAATCATGGCCCGTTATACAGGACCAAAGGTGCGCATCTCGCGCCGTTTGAACACCAACATTTTTGAAAACGAAAAGGGCTCAAAGGCTCTTGATCGTCGTCCATTCCCACCAGGTGCACACGGCCGCACACGCCGTCGTAACGCTGGTTCGGAATACCTCGCTCAGTTGCAGGAAAAGCAGAAGGCTAAGTACATCTACGGTGTACTCGAGCGTCAGTTCCGCAACACATACGAAGAAGCAAACCGTCTCGCAGGTCCAACCGGCGAAAACCTTTTGCGCCTTCTTGAGCTTCGTCTCGACAACGTTGTGTTCCGTGCAGGCTGGGGTTCAACACGACCACAGGCACGTCAGTTCGTGAACCACGGTCTCATCCTCGTTGATGGCAAGCGCGTTGACATTGCGTCGTACCGCGTGAAGCGTGGACAGGTCATCGCACTTTCGCCAAAGGCAAAAGAGATGATTCAGATTCAGCACAACATCGACACGCTTGATCGTTCACTTGTCGGCTGGCTTGAAGCAGGAGAAAAGCAAGTCACTGTGCGCGATCTCCCACAGCGCGAGCACATCGACATCCCCGTCCGCGAGCAGCTCATCGTCGAGCTGTACTCGAAGTAATCGAAAGCCTTTCCAGAGGAGAGCATCATGCTTGTTATTCAGCGTCCTTCCGTCGAGGCAATCGGCGAAGATCATCCAACACGTCAGCGTTTTGCTGTCGGCCCACTCGAGCCAGGCTTCGGCCACACCATTGGTAACTCGTTGCGTCGCACATTGCTGTCGTCCATCCCCGGTGCAGCAATCACCACTGTCAAGTTCGACGGCGTTGAGCATGAGTTCACCACCATCAAGGGCATGACAGAAGACGTCACCGAGTTCATCATGAACTTGAAGGACGTTGTTGTTGTTTCGCAGAATGACGAGCCAGTTGTTCTTCGCGTTGACATCTCTGGTCCAGCAACTTTCACTGCTGGTGACATTCAGACAACTGCAGATGTTCAGATCCTCAACCCATCGCTGCACCTTGCAACGTTGAACGCAGGTTCTTCACTTGGTCTCGACATCACCATCGAGCGTGGCCGTGGTTACCTCTCAACAGAGCGTGATGCAGAGAGCCGCGTCATTGGTGTTATCCCCATCGATGCAATCTTCTCGCCAGTGCGCCGTGTCAACTTTGATGTTGAGCCAACACGCGTTGCACAGAGCACCAACTACGACAAGCTCATCGTCGACATCGAAACCGATGGTTCCATCTCGCCACGTGAGTCGCTTGCATCAGCTGCAGCAACATTGCGTTCGCTTGTTGACCTCATCGCAACATTGTCTGAAGAGCCACAAGCACTTGAGCTTTCCGAGCCAATCGGTGCAAACGTTGGCGTGCCTGACCTTGATCTTCCCATCGAAGACCTTGACCTCAGCGAGCGTCCACGTAACTGCCTCAAGCGCGGTCAAATCAACACCATCGGCGAGTTGCTTCTCAAGAGCACCGACGACCTTCTCAACATCACAAACTTCGGCCAGAAGAGCCTCGACGAGATCATTCAGAAGCTCGACGAGCGCGGTCTCTCACTGCGCGCGTAAGTCCGGAATCTAAGGAGCATCACAATGGCAACACCACGTCGCGCCCCCCGCTTCGGTGGAAGTGCAGCGCACCAGCGCCTGCTCATGGCAAACATGGCAGCTTCACTGTTCGCAGCTGAAGGCATCACCACTACAGAAGCAAAGGCAAAGGCACTTCGCCCTATCGCCGAGAAGCTCATCACCAAGGCCAAGAAGGCTCAAGAAGAGAGCCCATTGCGCGTACACCGCATCCGTCAGATCCAGGGTTACCTCGGTGACAAGGAAATGACAGCCAAGTTGGTCAACGAAGTTGCACCGAAGTACATGGCACGCAACGGTGGATACACCCGCATCTTGAAGCTCGGAACACGCCAGGGTGACGCTGCGCCAATGGCGCGCATCGAACTGGTCTGAGTGACACCCGGTCATGGAACCGGTCAATAACGAAACGCACGAGCCCGCCACTAGGCGGGCTCGTTTGCGTGTGGCGTACCACGGCGGTTTCTTTCACGGCTTTGCATCAAACAAAGAAACGGAAGCAATCGAAGATGTTCTCGTGCGTGCAATGCAAACGGTGTTGCGCACTCCCGTTTCGTTTAGCACTGCTGGTCGCACCGATACAGGTGTGCATTCACGTGGGCAAATAATTTCTCTCGACTTACCTGCAGAGACACATCTCTCTTCGTTCATGCGAAGTATCAATTCGTTAGTAAAACCGCACATATCTGTGAGTGATGTGCAATGGACGCACGATGACTTTGATGCGCGGTACAACGCAACATGGCGTCGCTATCGGTACTTCGTATACAACGCCGATGCCCCCGATCCTTTGTTGCTTGATCGTGCGTGGCACATCTATCGACCACTCTCTCTTCCGTTGATGAATCTCGCCAGTGATGCACTCATTGGACACCTTGACTTCGGGGCGTTCTGTAAACGTGCTCCCATTCCTGGCTCCGAGGAACCGAAGTCGATGATGCGATATGTCCTCGACGCCAAGTGGGTCGACGAGGGGGAGGGGCACCTCTATTTCGAGATCCGTGCCAACGCATTTTGCCACCAGATGGTGCGCGGCATCGTGGGGTTCTTGGTGGACGTGGGCCTAGGCAAACGCCCACCCAGCGACACCCTGGCGGTTATGAGGGCGAAGGACCGTTCTCATGGCTCGATGGTGGCCCCACCCCATGGTTTGGTGCTGTGGGATGTGGGTTATGACGGCACCCGACTTCACCCGTAAATCGGGGGGCTTCTGCGGTTGTTGCAGGGGTGGAAACGCCCCTATCCTTACCAAGCCCCCATTTCGGGGTTCCGGCGGTCCATGTGGACC
>CALBSD010000112.1 GCA_937927625.1 uncultured Actinomycetes bacterium
CTCCCGATGACGCAGACACTTATGCGGAATGGTTGCGACACATGAAGGGGAGCATCGTGCAGATTCGTGTTCCCCAGCGTGGAGACAAACGCGAACTACATGAAACCGTGACCATCAACGCACGTGAAGAATTCGTACGACATCGCATGCGTCGCGCATCTGATCACAACTCCCGCAGTCGAGCTCTTTCTGAATTGCAAGATGCTCTGGGTTTACCAGAAGCTCCGTTGCGCATTGAGTGCTACGACATGGCGCATTTACAGGGAACCGATTACGTGGGATCAATGGTCGTCATGGAGGACGGACTTCCCAACAAGCGTGAGTATCGCCGTTTCAAGGTGAAGGATGTTCCGGGAAACGACGACTATGCAGCGATGCGCGAAGTATTGATGCGTCGTCTTAGTGCGTATGTGGCCGAGCGAGATCAACCCATCGCAGAGCGAGGGGAACGCCCTGGCAAATTTGCATATCCACCTCAATTGCTTTTGGTCGACGGAGGAAAAGGCCAACTTGGTGTTGCGGTCGAAGTGATTCATGAACTTGGTCTGACGGATGAGATTCCTGTGGCGTCGCTGGCGAAAAGATTTGAAGAGGTGTACTTGCCCGGACAAAGCGCTCCGGTACTTCTGCCGCGAGGTAGCGAGGCGTTGTTCATGTTGCAACGAATTCGTGACGAAGCACACCGTTTTGCAAATACGTTCCACCGTGAGTTGCGTGGGAAAAGAATGGTCTCGTCGTCATTGGAGGGCATTGCAGGTCTCGGTGATGCTCGTGCGAAGCGCCTCGTCAAGGAGATGGGTGGAGTCAACGCTGTGAAGAAGGCGACTTTGGAAGATCTGTCGGTCCTGACATGGTTGCCCGATGCCGTTGCACAAGCCATCTACCAACGGTTCCATCCTGAGACCTAATGTGAGCAAGATGTCGGACAACGGACTTTGGGATGAACACGCTCAATGGTGGATTGATGGATTCACTGATGGTGCTGACCCTGAATATGTTCAGCAAATCATTCCTCTGGCCCTCGAAGAATTAAACGGAAAGAGAGTTGTTCTCGATGTGGGTTGTGGCGACGGGCAAATCGCACGTGCGCTCGCAAAAAACGGAGCTGAAGTTCTCGGAATTGATCCGACTCAACTTCACATCGACATCGCAAATGAGCGCGCTGGTGGTCCGAGGTACCTTCTTGGTTCCGCAACATCGTTGCCTGTTGATAATGCGTCGCAGGATGCAGTGGTTGCCTGTCTCGTTTTCGAACATATTGACGCAGTCGATGCCGCAATCGCAGAGGTGGCTCGCGTGTTGAAGCCAGGTGGACAATTCAGTTTCTTTCTGAATCATCCATTACTTCAGACTCCAGGTAGCGGCTGGATCGATGACCACATCATTGATCCCCCAGAGCAGTATTGGCGCATTGGTCCTTATCTTGTTGAGTCTGAGTCAATTGAGGAAGTGGAACTCGGTGTGCACATCCGATTCATTCATCGCCCCTTGAGCCGTTACATCAATGCGCTGATAGCCAACGGTTTGTATCTCGAGCGAATGTTGGAACCTGCACCGCCACAGGGCTTCCTTGATCGGGCTCCGGAGTATCAACTTGCTCATACTGTTCCGCGCTTGTTGTATTTGCGGACGGTGAAACGATGACTGACATTCTTGTCGTCACAGGGCTTTCTGGTGCGGGGCGTTCTCAAGCTGCCGATGATCTTGAGGATTTGGGTTGGTTCGTCGTTGACAACCTTCCTGTGGTTCTGATTGACAAGGTTGTTGAACTCTCCGGTGAAGCCGGTGGTGAGATTGTGAAGCTGTGTCTGGTGGTCGGCAATGCACGGCATCAGACAGCGATTTTGGATGCTGTTCGTTCACTGCGCGAACAGGGTCATTCAGTTCGCATTCTGTTCCTCGAAGCATCTACTCGAGAATTGGTTCGCCGGTATGACGCGACACGCAGGAAGCACCCTATGAGTGACGGCGTGATGGGTCTTGAAGAAGTGATCGAATCAGAGCGTGTGGCTATCAACGGAGTCAAAGCATTTGCGGACTTGGTCATCGATACAACCGGTCTCACGGTGCACAATTTGCGCAATCAGCTGGTGCATCTCTTTGGCCCGGAGAATCCGGGTGATGCGCTGCAGGTGTCCGTCATCTCGTTTGGCTTCAAACATGGAATTCCTATCGACGCAGACATGATTTTGGATGTCCGTTTTCTTCCCAACCCACATTGGGATG
>CALBSD010000113.1 GCA_937927625.1 uncultured Actinomycetes bacterium
TGGGAGCGAGACGACGTGTCATAGCGCCGAACAAAGTAGGCGAAATCGAAAACGATTTGCGTGATTACAACTTTGCGTTATGGACGATTGCGAATGGTGTAGGTCAATTTGCGTGCAGCAATCTTTGAGCCGTCAGGGCGAACCTTCTTGCCGGTTGCCAACCACATGCGTGGCCACGTTGCTGTTGCAGTCAATTGTGAATAGCCATTGCGTACTGATTCGATGAGTGGAGCTGGTAATGCACATGCCTTCTTAGGCGAGTACCACTTCCATGCAACTTTCTTTGACTTCTTATTCGTTCCGAAAGGAGCAAATGTGCAGGAGTATTTCTTTGTCTTGCCAGCAACTTTGTATGAACTGGCGATCTTCATTTTGATCAACCCGGCGTAATTCTTCATACGAATCTTTGGCTTGATGCCACCTTTTGCATCAAGCACGAATCCAACTTGGTCAGTGATGATGATGTTGCCAGGAGACAGAGGCATGTACCCAACAGTGTTGGAGTCTGTTTCTGCTTCTGTAGCGGGGTCCCTGTTCCACGAAGCTGCGAGTGCATCAATTGCAGCAGGCGCCAACGTAGTTGTTGTCGTTGGGCGAGCAGGTGGCTGCATATTGGTCACTGCAACATCTGTAAACGCAACAGCATCGCGCCCTTGACTGTCTTGCAGTGCGGCATTGTTCAATGTGTTGTCGAGCGTGGGAGCGACATAGCTCAAAGTGATCACCGAACCTGCGGTCACTCCCGCGGCGACATTAATTGTGAGAATTGTCGAAAGAACAGAAATAGAGGTCACGGTCGTTGGCGAGCCATCAACTTTCACAACAAACATCGATGCCGCCGGATACGGCATACCCAGTGGGCCCTGGAAGATGAGGTCAATCTTGTCCGCAATCAAGGTCGGGGTTATCTGATTCACCGGCGCGGCTGCATGTGCAACTGAGGATGAACCAATAACAACCGTGCCCAAGGAAAGAGCCACGGCCGCGAGCGAACTGATGATTTTCCTGAAAAGGCGCATAGCTACAAGTTAGCCCTCTCGCCTATCAAATATCAGCAGTTCCGATTTCTCTTCAGTAAGCGACCAAAGACTGTGATTGCGATGGCTGTTCTAGGCAATGTCGGAGAAGGTGATGTCCAGCGAGGACTGCTCGGCCATCTTCTTCATCGAAGGCGTGATGTCCTTTGCACGAGCCACAATCACCAATTGCTGTACGCCACAACGCGACGCCGCATCAACCGCGAACGGAACAAGATCAAGGTCGATTCCGTGTACGAAAACGGCAATCGCTGCTGCACCACTGCTTGTTAGTCCCAATGCAACACACGGCACCGCATCTTTGAGATTCGTACGACGCACTGGCGGATCAGCCGGCGACAACTCTGAAAAACCAACCGATGCAGGATTCTGCAGTGCCCGCCAGCGATGCATGCGTTCAGCGCCGAACTGATTGAACGGGTGCACCATTGCATCTGGTTCACGATGAATGGCAACAGCTTCAATCACATTGCGCAGAGCTTCTTCTTTTGGAAGCTCACCATGCACCATCAGAAACGCTTCACGATCGTTTACGCCCATGCCCACTTCAAGACGTGTCTCGCCTGTTGTCTTGTCATCAACAACGCGACACATTTCAAGACCACGAACTTCACCCACGACAATTCCGTGTTCAATAAGTGCATCAGCGCCACTCGATGCAATGAGATCCATCATCGCGACGTGCTCAGCCTTGGCTGCAACTTCCGGAAGATGCGGTTCTGCAACAGCAGGCAGTAATGAACGTTCATCGACATGCCACACAGTGATGGCCGAAGAAAAGAATTGTGCGCGACGAGCAACGATGCCCGAGTCACGTTCAGCCAAGAGTTGTACTGGCTTGCCAAAACGTGATGTCCACGCAAGAACTGGTCCAAGTGCGCGAGAAGAATCACCGTCAATCAGCACCCATGTTGCTTCGCCAGTGACAAAGGCAGCACCAAGACCAAAGACTTCGGGAGTTCCCTCAGGGTCAGATGCGAGACCCAAGTGATCACGCACGAGGGCGCGCAACTTTAAAGAGAGAAGACGGGAACGTCGTTCAAGGTCGGCGTCATTCATACGCGTGTGTAACTACAAGATGTGAGGCGTGACGCAATGGCCACACGGAATCACTCTGGGCGTGCTGGTGCGTTGGCGCGCTGGCCGTAACGCTTGTTGAAGCGCTCGACGCGTCCACCGGTGTCAACAAGCTTCTGCTTGCCTGTGTAGAACGGGTGGCACTCATTGCACAGTTCGAGCGAGATGGGCTGACCCTTGACGCTGCGTGTTGTGAATGTGTTGCCACATGAGCACTTCACGTTGACTTCGTTGTACTCGGGGTGGGTATCAATCTTCATGTCTCTGGCATCTCCTCGAAACGGACTTTTGAGTGTATCGGGCTTAAGCGCCGGGCGTCTTGGCGATCTCAGCCAAGAATTCGTCGTTGGTACCGAAGGTCTTCAAGCGATCCATGAGCATTTCCAGGCCTGGAGCGGGGTTGCCGTCCTGGGCAAGGCCGGAAAGCACACGGCGGAGCTTCCAGACCAACTGGAGCTGCTTGCGCTCGAAGAGGAGCTCTTCGTGGCGGGTGCTGGAGGCATCCACGTCGATAGCGGGGAAAACGCGGCGCTCGGCGATGCGGCGGTCGAGGCGCAACTCCATGTTGCCGGTTCCCTTGAACTCTTCGAAGATGGCTTCGTCCATGCGGCTGTTCGTCTCAACGAGAGCAGTGGCCAAAATAGTGAGCGAGCCACCCTCTTCAATGTTGCGAGCCGAACCGAAGAACTTCTTTGGTGGGTACAACGCACCAGCGTCGATACCACCCGACATGATGCGGCCACTTGCAGGTGCAGACAAGTTGTATGCGCGAGACAAACGTGTGATGCCGTCGAGGATGATGACAACGTCTTCACCCATCTCCACCATGCGCTTTGCCTTTTCGATTGTCATCTCAGCAATGTGCGTGTGCTCATCACTTGGACGGTCGAATGTTGAAGCAATGACTTCACCCTTCACAGTGCGACGCATGTCGGTCACTTCTTCAGGACGCTCGTCAATCAGAAGAACGATGAGCTTGACCTCAGGGTTGTTCTTTTCAATCGACGCCGCGATGGTCTTCATCACGGTTGTCTTACCGGCCTTTGGTGGCGACACGATGAGGCCACGCTGACCCTTACCGATTGGTGCGATGAGGTCGATGATGCGTGCGGTCATGTTTGTTGGATCGCGAGGATCTTCCATGCGCAACTTGTGATCAGGGAACAAAGGAGTGAGATCTTCGAAGCGAGGTCGCTGACGTGCCTTCTCTGGATCTTGACCATTCACGCTGTGAATCTCCAGCATTGCTGGGTTCTTTTCGTTACGTCCTGCAGGTCGTGACATGCCGGTGACGTGGTCACCCTTACGCAAACCGAACTGACGTGTGAGCTTCACGGGGATGTATGCATCCTCACGTGTTGGCTGGTAGCCACCGATGCGCAAGAAGCCGTAGCCCTCATCACGCAAGTCGAGGTAACCCTCCACCTTCACTGGATCGGTACTGACGTTTTCGTTCTGCTCGCCAGTGTCGTAACGGTCATCACCTTGTGGACCTTCATCGCGACCATTGCGTCCACGACGACGGCGACGGCTGTTGCGTCCACCGCGATCTTCCCAATCGCCACCTTGTTCGTTGCGCTGACCTTGGTTCTGGTTTTGCTGACGGTTTTGACCTTGGCCTTGCTGACGCTGCTGGTTGTTCTGACGTGGACCGCGATCGCCGCGCTCTTCACGATCACCACGCTCTTCGCGGTCACCACGGTTGTTGCGATTGTTACGACCGCCACCTTGCTGCTTCAGTTCGCCCATGCGTCCTTCATGCTGTGCGAGTTCAATCTCCCACTCAGCAAGTGGTTCGCCGTCGGCGCCGACATACACGATGGGCTCTGATGATTCCTTCGCAGGCTTTTCATCACGCTCTTCACGGTCGCCACGGTCGGAACGCTCACCGCGTCCGCCACGTTCATTGCGGCCACCGCGCTCACCACGGGTTGGTCGCTCATCGGAGTCGTCTGCCACTTCTTCAGCATCTTCCATCTTTGCGGGCTTTTCTGCTTTCGCTGCCTTTTTGGCAGGCGTCGCGGAGGCACCGGTCTTCTCGAGGATCTTCTCCACGAGAATTGCTTTCGTGGCACGGGCTGGTGCTTTCACGCCCAATGCTTCAGCAATCGCTGCCAATTGTTCTTTGTCCTTGGATTCAAGGGCGGACTTCTCAAGGGCTTCTGCAGCCATGATTTCCTGCTTTCCTAC
>CALBSD010000114.1 GCA_937927625.1 uncultured Actinomycetes bacterium
GCAAATGCTGGACCATCGAGTCCTGCAACACCGGCTGCGTCGGTATCTCCAGGTCTGCCGCCGCCACCTTCAGCGAAAAGAACAAAAGGAGTGCGCAATTGTTCAGCGACAGTGAAGAGACGATCTTTCTTGCGGTGGTTCAAGAAACCCTGTGTGCCCGCGAGCACTGTGTAGTCATACGACGCAAGTGCAATACGTGATGCTTCCTCGCCGAACTCGTCAGCATTCACAGAAGCAAGTCCACCGACCAGGCCGTCGGCCGGAGTGTTGCGGATGAGATCATCTAGTTCTCTGCGTTGGCGTTGAGCTGCCACCGCAAACGTTCCGTACTCAACAAAGCTTCCGTCGTCAACGAGGTCGGCGATATTCGCTCGTGCAGTGCGCTGACCTTTTGAGGCTCGACGAGCAACTGCTTCAGGACGAGCGTCATCAGTCGTGAGTCGGCGACGTTCGCGATACTTCGCCAGGTCATCACGTTGACCTGAGTGACTAGAGAGGGTTGTCTCTACCGATTCGGAGGTGACAACGCCAGGAGTAATGCTGAGAAGGATTTGGCCCGCAGCAATCGTTTCTCCTTCTGCAACGGAAATAGATGAGACGATGCCGTCCACGCCTGCTTCGACGGGATGTTCCATTTTCATCGATTCAATGATGATGACCTCTTGCTTTGCATGCACAGTGTCGCCAACGGCGACCTTCACCGTGAAGATGGTGCCGAGCAAAGGTGAAGCGATGTCGTGGTTCAAAGCCATGTGACATTGTCCCACATGGCACATAGGCGGATTCCCGTTGGGCAAACAGAGCCGCCCACTAAGTTCAAAGAGTGATTCTTTTGGTGATGGCCATTTTCCTTGTGTGTTGGCTCATTGGCTCCGTCACGAACGTTCATCCTCGAATCATTTGGTTTGCTGAGCGGTACGTTCTCAACTTCTCCTTGCCGGCCGTGATTATCGCGAAGATGACGACGGTCAAGATTGATGCAGACCTTCTTATTCCGTTCGTTGCAGCATGGGCATGCATCATCGGTTGTTCGTCAGCGGTCTATTTCATTGGACGTGCACGCCACTGGTCGCGTCAAACAATTGGTGCGCTCATGTTGGTGGCTGTGTTGGGCAACACCAGTTTTCTTGGTCTTGGCATGGTGCGCGGGCTGTTGGGTGAAGATCATCTCTCGGCAGCGATCGCATATGACCAACTCGGCACTTTCCTCGGCCTTGCGATTTATGGTTCGTATATCTCTGGAAGATTTGGCACGGGGGAGTCCGGCGTCAAAGCAATCGTGAGGCGCCTCTCGCGATTCGGTCCGTTCCTAGCGTTACTGACTGTCATTCCATTGCGAATGGTGCATCTCGATGCAAGTGTGCTGCGGGTATTAAATGACATCGGTTTGACAGTTGCTCCGGTTGCGATGGGTGCTCTTGGTCTTCGCTTTACGTTGAAGGTTGATCGTTCGGTGATTGGGCCGGCAATCACCGGGCTCATCATCAAGATGGTCGCAGTACCAGCGGTTCTGGTTCTTGTCGCAGTCCTCTTTGCATCTACTCGCGACATTATGTGGAGTACCTCCATTCTCGAAGCTGTTGCCCCACCGATGGTGACAGCCGGGGTTGTTGCCGTTGCCGCGGGGTTCGACGAAAAACTCGTTGCTTTCGTTGTCGGCGTTGGCACCCTGGCCTCATTTATTTGGCTGCCGACTGTTTCGCTCATTCTCTAAATAGCTCCAGTGTCAGAGCGCCCTTCGATTGGCACTAAACATTGGACTAATGATTTCCTTCATCCAACGCCTGGAAGACCTCGCTGCAGAGTCGCCAAACACGATTGCGGTCTCATGTGGTCAAGACACCATCACCCGCGCTGAGCTCATTCGTCAGGGGTACAACCTTGCGGTGTATTTGCATGAACATGGAACTCGCGAGGGTGACATGGTCACGGTTGCAGTGCCGAACAGCATTGATTTCTTCATCGCGTATGTCGCTGCATGGCGTTTAGGTGCGACACCACAACCCATCTCATCGCGACTTCCTCAACGTGAATTAGAAGCAATTATCGAATTGGCAAATCCGTCTGCACTCATCGGAGTCGCAGAGGATGCATTCCCTGGTCGCACGTGTTTAGCAACCGGGTTCCGTGCACCCGATGCAGATGCTTCCCATCTGCCGTATGTGATTTCACAGGCGTGGAAAGCGCCAACATCTGGTGGCAGCACAGGGCGCCCAAAGTTGATCGTGTCCGGAGACCCAGCTGCATTCGACGAAACAGCGCCACCACCATTGATGATGGATCCGGGCGGATGTTTAGTCATGCCTGGTCCGCT
>CALBSD010000115.1 GCA_937927625.1 uncultured Actinomycetes bacterium
ACTTCGGGGATGACATCGCCAGCTTTCCGCACAACAACGGTGTCACCAGGGCGCACATCTTTTGCAGCCACCTGATCGCGATTATGCAATGTGGCCTTACTCACATATGAACCGCCCACAAAAACCTTTTCCAAGTCGGCATATGGCGTTACTCGGCCAGTGCGCCCCACGGACACCTTGATGTCCTTCAGGATGGTGTGCTTCTCTTCGGGTGGGAACTTAAATGCGATGGCCCACCGTGGTGCACGGGACGTGAAGCCCAACTGCTCGCGTTGGCTGAGGTCATCAACCTTGACCACTGCGCCGTCAATTTCGTATCCCAGCTCATGACGATGTTCTTGCCACTTCCGACAGAACGCAACGACATCTTCCAATGAATCAACAACGGTAATTTCTGGGTTCACAGGAAAACCAAGTTCACCAAGGAACTCAAGAGTTGCGTGATGACTGACAAACTCTGGCCCACCGACCACTTCGCCTAATTGATATGACCACAACGACAAATCTCTTTGCGCTGTGATGGTGGGGTCCTTTTGACGAAGACTTCCAGCACCAGCATTACGTGGATTCACAGGCACGGCGAGAGTGGCACGATTATTTGCAACACGTTGCAGGTTTTCTGCTTCGCGTTCTGCTTTTAACTTTTCGAATGCGGCAGTGGACATGTAGATCTCACCGCGCACTTCAACAACCGCTGGCGCACCCTTGCCCAACTTCTTTGGTAATGAGGAAATAGTTGCCACGTTTGCGGTGACGTCTTCGCCCACCTTGCCATCACCGCGTGTTGCGGCCTGCACCATCGCACCGTTCTCATATCGAATACTGATGGCAAGACCATCAATCTTGAGCTCGCACACATAACGCACCGGCTGGTCGCCCAGGCCTTTGGTTACGCGGTCCCCCCATGCACGAAGTTCGTCTTCATCCATGGCGTTATCAAGGCTGGTCATCGGCACGGCGTGCACAACAGGGTCAAATGTGGTGACGGCCGCAGCACCCACTATCTCGGATGGGCTCTCCGCGTCGACATATTCAGGATGTTCAACTTCAAGGTCTCGCAATTCACGAACCATGAGGTCATATTCGGCATCGCTAATTTCCGGACTGTCTTGTCCGTAGTACAGATCATTGTGCGTACGGATGTGCGCGCGCAGTTCTTCGATTCTCTTTTTGGGGGAAGGTGTGCGCGCCATTGCCTACAAACTACCCAAGGGGTACGGCGCGAAAGATTCTTCTTAGCCGAGGGTCAAACGAGACACTGTGGACTCATCGGCCACTTTCTCACTGAGTTTCTGCGCAAGAGTGAATACGCGTTCTGCAACACCATCGGCATGAGTGCCCAGTCCGCACGCAGGCGTAACGTAACTGTGGCGACGCAATAATTCGGCATCAACTCCAGCCTGTACTAAGGCACACATTGATTCCATCAGTGCCTTCCACGAACGCTCTGGATTCGCGGAGATAGGGCCATCAGTACGCACTGCACCCCAGGCAATATGGCCACCATGTGCGAGGTGGTCAGAAATACGACTGGCAGCAACAAGCATTTCTGACATGTCTTCTTGGTTGTTCGCATTTGGCACAGGAACAGAGATGACGTTCGCACCTGTTGCAAGGAGCACGCCCCAATCGGTGCGAGCACAGCAGTGAAGACCGCTGATGTTGCGTGGCTCAACAGCAGCCAATGCTCCGGAGATGAGATCAATGATGTATTCGATACCGACGGGATAGCCCGGTTCTAAAGCTTCGGCCAACGATGGTTCATCTAGGACGATGATTTGTGTGATGTCCCCGCAGATACGCGTGACCTCTTCTTCTAATGCAAGTACATGTGAACGAACTGCTTGCAAAGCCAATGGAAATGCAATGCCTGGCTCGAGACCGAGGCGCAACAATGCAGCACCCAATGTGACAGGGCCCACAAACTGCCACTTCACAGAAGTGACGTTGCGCGTGTTCCGTTGCTGAAAGGTGTCAAGAAACTCTTTCAATGCGCCGTACGAATCGGCATTGAGATCCGTCGTGATGAACTGGTCGATATTGAGGTGTGCCACATCAACGCTGATACCGCCGTACTGCCCCACCGAAACGCCTTCGATACCCACGAGTGCTTGCGCAATCATTCCTTCAGCCGGCGAGAGGCGTGGCAATGATGGGATGGTGGGGATGTCTGTTGAACTCCACACAAAATCCAGCGCTTCCGACATACTGCGGTGCGGGAGGCTGCCCACGCCAAAAGTCGCGCCTGGTCGTTCATGCGTCAACTCAGTATTCATGGTGCCTCCTCCCTGAATTCCTGCTATTTCGTGTACCCATTGGTAGCACCACGGGGTCGACTGATACGAGGCGGGGATGCGCACTTTTGTCCCCTTTTGGGGCAGGCTAGAGAGATGCCAGCAGCCCCGAAGGTGAACCCCAAGACCGCCATCATCGTCAGCACTTTGGCGGCATGGATCATTCTCGGCATCGCAGCTCCGTGGCAGTCGTTAGCCAATGATCATTCCTCTGCAGTTGGCGGAGTATTAATTGGGTGGGGTTGGGCGCTTTTCATCGGCGTTGCAATTGCACTCCTCGTGCCGTCGCCTTTTTCTCTCACTGTTACAAAGTGCGCGACACCGCTGATGGCAATCGCGGCATTTATTGCAGCTTCACCTGCTGGCATTTTCGGTTCGTTCGCTGCCTTCATCATCACCTGGTCGGCATTGTTTGCCGATGTCATGGTCCAAGGAAGCGCTTACGGAGAAGAAACTCGTTTTGCCCTGCGCACACCTGTTCCTTATTGGGCACCCAGTGTTCTCGCATGGGCCTTGTTGTCGTGTGGACTCATCGGTGGCTCACTTGTCGTCGCTGCAGCGAACTATGCCGTCGGAGCTCCCCTGCTGGCACTCGGCATTGTGCTTGCTCGTACGGTTCCGCGCCGTCTCCATCGCTTGTCACGTCGCTGGCTCGTCATCGTCCCTGCCGGCATCGTCGTGCATGATCATCTCGTGCTTGCCGAAACCGTGATGAGTATGCGCAGCAAAATATTGTCCATCACAAAGGTAAATGAATCTGGCGAAACTGCCGATTTCACTGGGGGTGTTGCAGGTCCACGAATTGCCGTACACCTCAACGAAGCGGACAAAGTTGTCCTGTCGAAAATCACGGCAAAGACTCTGGGTACCGTTGATGCACTTCATGTGAAGGCATTTAGTTTTGCTCCGCGACGCATTGATGTCGCACTTGCTGCCACGAATCAGAAGTAGTCGTTGCGCCAGTGACCCAGGCGTATTGATACCGGCAACTAGGTCGTGACGATGCCGCCGCCGAGAACAACCGTGTCATTGGCGTCATAGAACACCACCGTTTGTCCTGGAGCAATACGGCGATTCGGACGCGCCCACACCATGCGGAAACCCTCATCTGTATGTTCGATGCGAGCAGCTGAACGTTCGCCATGCGCACTGCCCTGTACCAACACCTCGGTGTTCAGCACGAGGTTTTCGTCTTCGGCGTGTGGCCACACCATGCCCGTGAGTTTCTCTGACTCAACAAACAAACTGGCTTCATCGCCCACCGTCACGCGGCGCGCAGGCACATCGACCGCAACGACATAACGCTTGTCGCCACCACCCAAGCCAAGTCCACGGCGCTGTCCCAATGTCACCAGTTCCACCGCAGACACTTCGCCCACTTTTGCACCGGACTGATCAACAACTTCCGCAGCATTGAACGTGAGGCGTGGTTCAAGGAAACCGGCACGACCAATAGTGGTACCAATGAAGCACACATCTTGACTGTCGGGCTTTGTCGCTGTGCGCAATCCGAAATCAACACCGAGTTGACGAACATCAGACTTCTGCATAAAGCCCACGGGGAACATCATGTACGCAAGATCTTCACCTGAGAGCATGTGCACTACGTAGCTCTGATCTTTCAATGCATCTTCACCACGACCAACGCGCAATACGCCATTGTCATCAACAATGCGTGCGTGATGCCCCGTTGCTACCGCATCAAATCCCAATGCACGACCACGCTCAATGAGGCGATCAAACTTCAAATGGCGGTTGCACTCAATGCATGGGTTCGGAGTAGTGCCAGCAACGTGCGAGGCAACATACGGATTCACAACATGGTCGTTGAACTCTTCGGAGAAGTTGAACACCAAGTGATCGATGCCCAGTTGTTGCGCAACGCGGCGTGCGTCATCTACATCCGAAACCGAGCAACAGCCGGTGTCGCTTTCGCCACCCCACAAACGCATGGTGACTCCGACAACGTCATGACCTTGATTACGTAAAACCAACGCCGCAACAGATGAGTCAACACCACCCGACATTGCAAGAAGAACTTTCATTTCTTTGCCACCGCACTTAAACGTTCGGCCGCAGCCACTGTTGCATCGATTGCTTTGGCAATGTCGGCACTCTTTGTGGTGTGACCCAGACTGAATCGAAGCGAGCCATTGACTCGAGAGCGCGGCACATTCATTGCCGCCAGCACGTGTGAAGGCTCCATTGCGCCACTGGCACATGCCGAAGCAGCAGAAACGCACACATTTGCGGTGTCCAAGAGATACAGCACTGATTCGCTTTCCAAACCGTCAAGACATACATGGGCGGTTCCGGCGATACCAACACCTGGCTGCAACGTAGGAACAGCACAAGGAATTCGTGCAGTGAGTCCAGCAATCAATTCGTCTCGTAATGCACCGAGACGTTGCACTTCAACGTCGCGATGCTGATCGGTAAGGGCCAACGCTGTTGCCGTGCCAACAATGCCTGCAACATTGTGCGTGCCACTGCGACGATCACGCTCTTGTCCACCACCGAGGATGAGCGGCTCAAGATGTACCCCATCGCGAATCACCATCACACCCATTCCCTTTGGTCCACCAAACTTGTGTGCCGAAAGTGTGAGCACATCAACATGTGGCCAGATAATGCGCAAGTCGAGCCAGCATGCAGCTTGTACTGCATCGGTGTGCAAGATGGCATTTTCTGCACGACCGCGAACGGCATGCGAGATGTGTTCGAGATCATTGATGGCGCCGGTCTCGTTATTCACGGCCATCACCGACACCACAGAAACATTGGAAAGTCCACCGAGGGTCTCGCGCACCACATCAGGGCTGAGAGGTCCTTGTTCGGTAACCGGCACAACGACACCGCCAACGTGTTCCACGCAATGCAACACCGCGTGATGTTCCGTTGCAGAACACACTGCGACTCCACCAGAGCGACGGACTGTGCCGAGCACTGCGGAGTTCGCACCTTCTGTGCCGCCGCTGGTGAACACGATTTCACCTGGCCGACAACCGATGAGTTCCGCAATCTGATCGCGCGCTTCATCAATGGCACGACGCGCCTCACGAGCAAACCGATGTGAACCCGATGGGTTTGCATACATCACATCACCAAAGGGCTCCATTGCAGCGCGAGCTTCGGGGCGCAACGGAGACGTGGCGGCATGGTCGAGATACACATACTCAGAACCAGGCGCAGATGACGTTGTCATTGGTTCTTAGGCTACCGATGCGCCCACGGGCGAACTGCCGTGGTGGACTATTGGGATGAGCGCTGGCACCAATCCCTTCGGTATTCCTGGATATGACGCCACCACATATGGCGAATCCTTCGCTGATGTCTATGACGACTGGTACGCCGACCTCGGCGATGACGACTTCATTGCCTCCGTCGCGACCTCACTTCCCCCTCGCGATGCGCGCGTTCTCGAGTTGGGCGTTGGCACTGGACGCCTTGTCCGCAGTCTGCGGGCGCTACGCACTGAATACAACGACACTGTCATTGGCATCGATACTTCGGAGGCGATGTTGGATGTTGCTCGTACCGCCCATCTGGGCGCCCCGACAGCACTTCTGAAAATGGACTTCTCAGAGGAAATGCCCGATGGACCCTTCGACGCAATCTTTGTTGGGTACAACACCCTGTTCAACCTGCCGAACATCGAGGCGATTCAGAAGTGCATGCAGTTGGTGTCGACACACCTTGCGGTTAATGCCCAGTTCCATGTTGATGTGGTGAATCCCAGTCCATCTGGTGAGAGCGATCACATGCGCATCCGAACGATGACAACGGGCGAGGTGGTGCTCAGCATTAGTCGCCACGATGTCGCCGAACAACGCATCACCGGCCAATTCGTACAGTTCACCGATGGACAACACACTCGCTTGCGTCCCTATTCAGTTCGGTACGTGAATCCTTCCCAACTTGATGAGTTGGCGCACGAATCTGGCCTGAGATTGGTCACTCGTCACGCCGATGGCAACGGAACACCCATTGCCGATGACTCGCATCGCCATGTGAGTCGGTACACAAGGGTGCAATAACCAAACACTTGGTGAACTCCACCCATTCGTGCGAACTGGCACCTATCCTGAAAGTACCGTGAGCCAGTTACGTTTGAACCTTCTTACTGGCCGATGGGTCACAGTGGTGCCCGATCGAGCCAATCGCAGTACCGACTTTGCGCCGCGTGCGCAGCAAGTGGAGAGCGGTCCCGAGCACGAGTGCCCGTTCTGCCCAGAATTTGAACGCCCTGATCCTGCGTTGATTGAAAACCACGATGAGAGCGGCAAGTGGAAGAGCCGTGTTGTTGCAAACCGCTTCCCTGCATTCGTTGGTGATGAATCACTCGCAGTTCGCAACCTTGGCCCCGTACACGTGATGGCCGAAGCCAGCGGTACTCACGAAGTCTTCGTGTTCTCACCTGATCACACAAACCGACTCGACATGTTCTCTGATGAAAAGATTCGCGAACTCATGTTGACCTTGCGCAGTCGATTCATTGCGCACAAGAACACGCCAAACATTCGTTACACGCAAGCCATCGTGAACCATGGTCGCGAAGCAGGTGCATCACTCGCTCACCCACACGGTCAGCTGTTGGGTCTTCCATTCGTTCCGGGCGAGATTCTTGAAGAAGAGCGTGCCTTTGAACGCTTTAAGGGTGGATGCATTGTGTGCACCACCGTTGAAGCAGAGTCACACAGTGAACGCTTCGTGCTGGATAACGAACATGCCGTCGTGGTGTGCCCGTTCTGGAGCTCAAGCCCATACGAACTTCTCATCATGCCGAAGGACCATCATCGTCACCTGCCTGATTCCACCGAAGACGAACTCACCTCTGTGGGTATCGCCATTCGTGATGCACTCGCCCATCTCGTGGCACGTCTTGGCGACATCGCCTTCAACCTGGTCTTCCACACCGCACCCTCACACCACGAGGGCATGTACCACTGGCACGTACACCTGTGGCCAAAGCTCACCACTGCTGCTGGTTTTGAACGCGGCACCGGCGTGATGATCAATATTTTGGCCCCTGAAACTGCAGCCGCAGAACTGCGCAATGCCGCAGTACAGGCATAAGCCATGAGTATTCGCGTCTCTGTCGACATCGCAGCACCTGTTCAAAAGGTGTGGGATGTCGTTGAACCCGTTGAGCGTCACATCGACTGGATGGCAGACGCTGTAGCAATTCGTTTTCAAACGGAACAAACTCGCGGCACTGGTACCACCTTCTTCTGTGACACCAAAGTCGGGCCTATCAAGCTTGTTGACGTGATGACCATCACTGCATGGGAACCCGGCAAAGTCATGGG
>CALBSD010000116.1 GCA_937927625.1 uncultured Actinomycetes bacterium
GATGCGCCGTTGAAGCTTGCTTGATACGTCTCAAGGTTGAGCACAAGACCAGAATTCTCAACTAGTTCTGGTCGAGCACCGCCGCCTTCAACGGAAGTGGAGAACAAGTGACGAAGGCGCGCTTCCAATTCACGTGGGTGGAATGGCGTGAGACAGAAGTCGTCAAATAAGTCGTCGCGCAACTCAAGATCTGACAACTGCGCACCGGATACCAACAACAGAACTGAGTTCACCGGGTTATCGCGCTTACGCAATGCACGTGCAAATGCCCATGCTGCTTCAGACTCTTCATCGCACGCGATGATGGCGCCCATCCAACCATTCTTCGGTTCGATCTTCGATGCTTCATCTGCACCAGACACGGCCTTCCATCGGTACCCACCCAAGTCAAGGGTGCGCGCCAAATCAGGTGATGGTGTGCCTGGGAAGACAACGATCATGTCGGATACAGCCATGGTGGTCTTACAACGACTTCAAGTAGCGGTTGAGTTCAAACGGCGTGACTTGGGTTTTGTACTCCATCCACTCACGACGCTTGTTACGAAGGAACCAGTCAAACATGTGCTCGCCGAGTGTCTCGCGAACAAGTTCAGATTGCTCCATGACCTTCAACGCATCGTTCAATGATTGTGGCAACTGAGTGATGCCCAACTTCTCGAGAGCGGCGTCATCCATTTCAAAAAGGTTTGCTGCAGCTTCTGCTGGCAATTCATATCCTTCGCGAATGCCCTTCATGCCTGCAGCGAGGATGACCGAGAACGCAAGGTATGGGTTACATGCAGGGTCGGGAGAGCGGTATTCAATGCGTGTGGCACTGGGGTTTCCGCGCTTCGGAATAGGCACACGAATCAGGCCACTGCGGTTATTACGCGCCCAGCTGATGTGCACAGGTGCTTCAAAGCCAGGCACCAAACGCTTGTAGCTATTCACGGTCTGATTGGTGATTGCTGTGATCTCTGCAGCATGACGCAACAAGCCCGCCATAAATGCTTTTGCATCCGCAGACAAGTTGTTCGGATCATCAGCAGAGTAGAACGCGTTCTCATCACCCTTGAAAAGTGAGAGGTGAAGGTGCATGCCGGAACCTTGCACGCCTTCAAGAGGCTTTGGCATGAACGTTGCATGCACGTTATGCATTGCAGCAATCTCTTTCACGATCATGCGGAACGACATGACAGAGTCAGCCATCGACAATGCATCAGTATGACGCAAGTCGATTTCCTGTTGGCTTGGTGCATCTTCGTGGAATGAATACTCCACAGGAATTCCCATTACTTCGAGAGTACGAATTGTCTCTTTACGTAACGACGACGCAACGTCTGTTGTAGTGAGATCGAAGAAGCCACCTTCATCAAGCGGTACTGGCAACTCGCCACGCTTTGGTGTTTCGAAATAGAAGTACTCCATGTCGGGAGCAATAAGGAATTCATATCCTTGCGCACGTGCAGCATCAAGAGTGCGACGCAAGATTTGGCGAGGGTCTCCACTGAATGTGGAGCCATCAAGATTGTGAATATCGCAGAACACACGAGCTTCTGCAGTCTTTGAATCAACCCAAGGAAGAACTTCAAATGTGTTCGGGTCCGGAATGGCAAGCACGTCGGATTCTTCGGTGCGCGAGTAACCATCGATAGAGGAACCATCGAACGTCATGCCATCGTTGAGAGCGTTCTCAAGTTCCGCTGGGCTGATTGCGAAGCTCTTCAAAGTGCCGAGCACATCGGTGAACCAGAGGCGCACAAGTCGCACTCCGCGTTCTTCCACTGTGCGCAATACATATTCGCGGTGTTGATCAAGCATGTCGCTCATTCCTTCAGTCTGCCTGCGTTACAGGCAATGGGCTACTGGGAATGCAAAACGGGGGACCTTTCGGCCCCCCGTTCCACAAAGTATTGGGTTTCTGGGCTTAGCCGCAGACGGTCTCAAGGATGAGACGTGTGACTGTGTATGGGTCAACGTTTGCGTTTGGACGACGATCCTCTGCATAACCCTTCTGGTCACGCTCAACCTGCCAAGGGATACGCACGGATGCACCGCGGTTGGAAACGCCGTACGAGTACTTGTTCCAAGGTGCTGTTTCGTGCTTACCGGTGAGGCGGCTCTGGATGTCATCGCCGTAGTTCTCAACGTGCTCAAGAACGCGTGTTCCAAGCTTCTCGCAAGCAGCGATGATTGCTGGGTAGCCCTCACGCATTGCCTTGGTGGAGAAGTTGGTGTGCGCGCCTGCGCCGTTCCAGTCGCCCTTCATTGGCTTTGCATCGAAGGAGATGACCACGTCGTAGTCCTCTGCGATGCGGTGCAGCAACCAACGTGCAACGTGCATGTGGTCGGAAACGGTGAGTGCATCGCCAGGTCCGATTTGGAATTCCCACTGGCCAGGCATCACTTCGGCGTTTGTACCGGAGATGAGAAGACCTGCATCGATACAAGCCTGTGTGTGCTCTTCGATGATGTCACGACCAACAACGCGGCCTGCGCCGACGCCGCAGTAATAAGGGCCCTGTGGCTTAGGGAAACCACCAACGGGGAAACCGAATGGTGAACCGTCGAGGCGAAGCATGGTGTATTCCTGCTCGATGCCGTACCACATCTCTTCTGATGCGTACTTGTCTGCAACTGCTTTGCAAGCTGCGCGTGTGTTTGTTGGGTGTGGTTCACCGGTCTTTGCGATGTACACGTCGCACAATACGAGAACGTTCTTGCCGCCACGGATTGGGTCTGGGCACTGGAAGACTGGCTTCAATACGCAGTCAGATGCATCGCCGGTTGCCTGCTCGGTGGAGGAACCGTCAAAGCCCCACTCATCCATTGGCATGTCAGCAACGGAGCCAGCGAAGTCAGGGATGACCTTTGTCTTCGAACGGAGCAATGGTGTCGGCGATGTTCCGTCGATCCAGATGTATTCGGCCTGAATTGGCATTGAGGGTTCCTTTGCCTCTGGGGGATAAATCCCGATTTCTGAGTGCCTTAATAATGGCACCTAGGGATTTCTTTCCCTTTTCCCAATTGTGAACGCTGTGTAAAGCGAGTCGGGGCAGGGCTGGCAGGGGGCGGGAATCCTTATGGGGACAGGGTTTGGTGGGGTAGGTGGTTAGCCTCAAAGCGTGACCAATTCGACCGCTCCTGCCCCCAAAATGGGCCTTCGGGTGGCTTTGTCGCAGCTGAACCCCATCGTGGGTGATTTGGGGGGCAATGTGGCCCTCATGTCAGCCGATTATGAACGGGCTTCTCAGGCAGGTGCACATGTCGTGGTGTTCCCCGAATTGAGCGTCACCGGATATCCGCCCGAGGACTTGTTGTTGAAAGGCGCGTTCATCGCCGACAACCAAAAGGCACTCGATTCCTTCGCTGCATCAACTGGTGCATGTGCCGCTGTCGTTGGGTTTGTTCTGCGCGAGGGCGCGCACCTCTTTAATGCGGCCGCTGTGTGTGCGAACGGAACAGTGCAACACGTGTATCGCAAGCAGTTGCTTCCGAACTATTCCGTGTTTGACGAAGAGCGTTACTTCGAACCTGGTGCTGCAGTAACTGAAGATGGTTCTGTCGCCGGTGTGTTTCAGATCAATGACGTCACTGTCGGTGTCTCCGTGTGTGAAGACATTTGGTTTGCCGATGGCCCTGTGAAAGCACAAGCCGCACACGGTGCCCGCATCTTGTTGAATCTCAACGGTTCGCCATTTCATCAGGGCAAGCACAGTGAGCGCGAAGACATGTTGTCGCAGCGTGCACGTGAAACTGGTTCAACGATTGTGTATGTGAATCAAGTCGGCGGCCAAGATGAACTGGTCTTCGATGGTTCCAGTGTGGTGATTGCATCCAATGGGTCGGTCGCATCTCGCTTGAAGTCATTTGATAGTGACTTCGCGATCATTGATATTGCAGCAGACGGAACTGTTGCTACTGCAGATGTCGTTCCGTTTGAATCTGATCTTGATCGCGTCTATGCAGCACTTGTTCTTGGAACTCGTGACTACGTACGCAAGAACGGATTCACGAGTGTCGTCATCGGTTTGTCTGGCGGCATTGACTCATCCATCGTTGCTGCAGTTGCCGTTGACGCGCTCGGCGCAGAGAACGTGCATGGTGTTGCAATGCCATCTCGCTATTCCAGCCAGGGTTCACTTGATGATGCCGACCAGTTAGCAAAAGCTCTGGGTATTGACCATCGTGTTATCTCTATTGAGCCCGCATTTACTGCGTATTTGGAGATGTTGGCCCCTTCGTTTGAAGGTCGTGACCCTGACCTCACCGAAGAGAACTTGCAGAGTCGTTGTCGTGGAATGTCATTGATGGCACTCAGTAACAAGTTCGGATGGATGGTTCTCACCACCGGCAATAAGAGCGAGATGGCTGTGGGTTACTTCACGATCTACGGCGACTCTGCCGGTGGATACGCAGTCATCAAGGATGTGTTTAAGACACAAGTGTTTGCGTTGTGTCGTCGTATCAATGAACGCGCTGGTCGCGAGATTATTCCTGAGTCGGTGATCAGTAAGCCACCTTCGGCTGAACTGCGTCCTGATCAACGCGATGACCAGAGTCTTCCTCCGTACGAAGAACTCGATCCGATTCTTCGTCATTATGTCGACAACGATCTCACCGTCAGTGAAATCGTAAAGCTTGGTTTCAACGAGGCTGTGGTCGCTCGAATTGCACGACTGGTTGATGTGAACGAATACAAGCGTCGTCAATGTGCGCCTGGTGTTCGTGTCTCAACAAAGGCATTCGGCAAAGATCGCCGTGTGCCAATTACAAACGGTTATCGCGCAGAGCGCGCGTAAGCAGTAATTGCTGCCACGGTGAGCGCTGCAAGTGCTGTGCCCGTGAGTGCGGGTCCAACCGGTCCCACTGAGTCATACAACGAAGTTGCGACAGTGCTGAAAACTGCGCGGCCACACGTACCTGCGCCGACTGTGAGTCCTAGACCGATGCCGCCAGCAGTGGGCACCAAATTGGCGGCCAACGGCAACATGCTCACCAGTGCAAACTCAAACCCAGCGATGAACAACACCAACATCGGAATCGCAATAAAGCCGATGTGACTTCCTGCGCTCATGCCGATGCCCGCGACAACCATCAGCACCACGCCACGGCGCACGCTGATTTCTTTGCCCCATACGTCGGTGACACGGCTACTGCTCACGCTGGAGACAAGCTCAAAAACGCCCAAAACAATGACGATTGCGATGAGGCCGCCGCTGGTGAAGTGGAATTCATCTTCAAACCAAGGGCCAAACGTGATGCCCACGCATTGGCTGGCACCCATCAGCATGAAGGCACACGCAAAGACAAACCACGCATTCGCAGGCACCTTGCCACGTGCGTGTTCACTCACTGGTGCATGTGCATCGTGGCGCGGCAGACCCATCGCTAACAACACGCCGGTGAACATCAGCGCGACGGCGCCAACCAAAAAACCTGCGCGCCACGAAATGAGTGCAGTAGCGATTCCCATGATTGCCACACCAATAAACAGCGACAGTGCCCATGAGGTTTCGATTACGCCAACAATACGTCCACGCTTTTCATAGGGCACGTGATCGTTCACCCACACAATGAGTGCAGTGTCGAAGAGAACTTTCGATGCACTCATGAGAAACATCGCGGCGGCGAACACAACGAGATTTTGCGAAGTTGCTGCAATCACTATCGCCGTTGAGATCAGTGCAATACCCGCAAGCATCGACACCATTCGATTTCCGCGGTCAATGAATCGTCCAATGATGGGAGAGAGGAGACCGGCGAATTCGCCCACCATGAATGCGATACCCATTTGCCCCACGGTGACATCAAGACCGCGTGCGATAACTGCAATGAATGGCGGTGCAAATCGATAGCAAGAGTTCGAGACGAGTCGAGCCCATACCAACCGGTCAATGTTCTTGCGAACAACGGGTGCGTAGGAATCGTCGACGAAACGTGAGAACACTTAGAGCTCTTCGCCCAGTTCGCCGTGCTGGAAGAGTTCCACAACGTCACCGACTTCAATCGGTGAAGGATGACCTGGGCGCACGATGAAATGACAACCGCCAAGATTCGAGATGCGCGGATCAGACACTCCATGTGCACGACGCATCACGCGAATCACACCTGCGTGTGCAATGCACAACACTTCTGAACCGGGAAACTCAGTTGCAAGGTCAATCAGTGCATCACTCACACGAGCAACGATGGATTCATCGTCTTCAAACCCCGGAGGACGTTTATGTTCGGCGAGATAACCAGGCCAATCACGTTCGATTTGATCGTGGGTCATTCCCTGCCACTCGCCAACATGCGTTTCGCGCAATCGAAGATCCGGTGGGAGTAATCCAATACCGAGACCGTTCGAGATGATGGTGGCTGTCATGTACGCACGGCGAAGATCGCTGGAGATAACGGCATCAAACATGCCCAATTTCTCAGTGGCACGACGAGCCTGCTCGTAACCCAAGTCGGTGAGCTCAATATCTGCCTGACCTTGCCACCGTCCCATGGCATTCCATTCGCTCTGGCCGTGCCGGAGCATGAGGATGCGAGTCGGGGAAGTCACCGCATCAGTTTAGGAGGCGCAGGCTCTACTGACCCGATGTGATGCCAGCGAGGATTTCTGGGAAGAACCGGTCTGCCAGATCGCGCATCTCTTGGTCCGTGCGATCTTGAATGGGGTGCGAAGTAAAGACTCGCTTCATGTCGGGGAAGCCGAGTGCTTCTGACTGTGCGGTAGCAGCTGTCACGAATTCAGCCGATGCCACAAAGACACCGGGAAGGCCGCGAAGTTCTAAGTCTGCGATGTCATGCACACTGCACGACGTACAACTGCCTCAATCGGCAAGAGCTTCGATGACAAGAGTGCATTGAGTTGCAATCTCGTGTCGAAGATCAACAGGCGCTGGTTTAGTGAAAGTGGGCTTTGCGTAACGCTTGACTTGCGCTCCACGTCCAATGAGAAGTTCTTCAATGCGATCAAGAAAGACATTGCCGCGTGGCTTCGAGATATCGAGAAGCGCAATGGTATGACCCTTGATATCTGCAGGTCGTGCCAGCAGCAGTCGAGTGGCCGGATTCGACTCGCTAGTCGGATCAAGAATGGTAAGCCCAGATGCCATGTGCTCAGTATGTCACGAGCCAACGATGCGAGTGACGGGATCGCTTCCAACGGCACCATTTGCCCAGCCGGCAACGATGGAGGAGAACAGCCCAGCACCGCCACCCGCGTATGTGAGCAAGAGGCCACCCTTACGGAACTTGGGCAGCATGCTGTCGCACAAATGTGGTGGCACGCCTTCGGCCATTCCATTCGCGCCACGAACAAGGTCGGCTCCCGGGCGCATGGTGCGTGCCGTAATTTCCTCTAACAATTGTTCACGCGACCAGCCAGCTTCGGCGTAGACGCGACCATGGTCAGGGCTGAGAGTGAGGATGGCATCGAAGCCGATGACTAACTTCGGATGGTGAACCGTAAGTAGGCAGGCTGTAAGTGACTCTGTGAGTTCTTCGGGCGTACGCGCAAGTTGGTCAACAACGCATCGCGGTCCTTCGCCCGCAAATACCGTGACGGCGTTCTTCCCCGCAGGCACACCACGTTCTGTTGCTAGAGAAGTGAACGGAGAATTCTCTTCATC
>CALBSD010000117.1 GCA_937927625.1 uncultured Actinomycetes bacterium
AGGCAAAGCAGAGTGGTATCGCAATCGATACGTAGGGTCAACATCAGTGAGCGCGGCACGCGGTACACCAGATATTCCTGGCCCTAACTGGAATGGATCGGCCAGTGGGCCGAACACCAATGTGGGCGGATTTGCCGGCACGACATGGGCCATGGTGGAAGCGGGCGGATGTCCTGTGGAGTTGACATACGAACTTGAGACAAAGGGACGAAATGATTTTTTCGGAACTCTCCCTGGTGCATTTACTGCTCATCCAAAAGTTGATCCCGCTACAGGCGAAATGCACGCGATGACATACGCGTGGGGACAATGGCTTGATCACATTCAATACGTGCGAGTGGGCCGTGATGGTCGAGTAAACCGCACCGTTGACATTCCCCTACCAGGCATGTCAATGGTTCATGACATTTCAATTACCGAAAAGTACATCGTTGTCTACGACCAACCGGTACTCGTCAATCTCGATAAAGCTTTTGCAGGATCTTCATTCCCATTCGAATGGAGCAATGAGTATGGCAACAGAATCGGACTCATGCCACGTGAAGGGAACGCGAATGACATCGTGTGGATTGATGTTCCCGTGGGATATGTCTTTCATCCACTCAATGCCTATGACACCACCGACGGCAAAATCGTGCTTGACGTGTGTTTCTACGAACGAATGATGCGCGATGATCTTCTTGGTCCGTTTGGCGATAGTTTGCCGCGTCTTGTGCGATGGGAAGCAGACCCAATTGCGCAACGCGTCAATGTGACTGTCATTGATGAACATGTCAACGAATTTCCTCGACATCGCGGATCACTCACAGGCAAGCCATACCGCTACGGCTACTGCGCAGAAGTAGATACAGCTTCGATGCATTGGCCAACCGTTAAACACGACTTAATCACAGGGCAACGCGAGGTTTTTGATCATGGAGCAGGACGCGCTGCCGGTGAGCCCGTTTTTGTTGCCCGACCTGGGTCGATTGACGAAGATGATGGCTGGTTGGTCACCTTTGTTCATGATGACAACAATGAATCAGCCGAATTTGTAGTCATCGATGCAAAGGACTTTGCTCGTGGGTATGTTGCCCGTGTTCCACTTCCTCAACGAATTCCTTTTGGATTCCACGGGAACTGGGTCCCTGATCGTGATTGATTTGTAAACACGCAAGGACTGCTGACATCGTCGTCGTTCCATTTGCCACATGGCACTATTGACATATGAGCGACGACCCACACAATGACCCCGTCCTCATTTCTGTTGCTGCATACAGCCTTGAAGCAGAGGCATACGAACAGAAATACGCAACACATCTTCTCGACCGTCCGAACCGATTCGCATCACTGATTCCCCCAGGATCCAAAGTTCTTGACCTTGGTTGCGGACCCGGACGCGACATTCGAATCTTTACCGAGTCAGGGCATCACCCGATTGGTGTCGAACTAAATCCTGCCTTTATCGAAATGGCGCGACAGCACGGTGAAGTCATCGCAGGAGACATTCGAGAAATTACTTCCCTCTTCAGTCCGTTCACTTTTGATGCCGTGTGGGCACAAGCATCTCTTGTTCATCTGCAGGAATCAGAGGTGGAGAACCTTCTACGAGAGGTGAAAGTCTTATTGAAACCGAATGGTCTCATGTATGCATGCGTGCCGGCAACAGGTGAATCAGGATGGCTCGAAGAGAGCGACGGTCGGCGTTGGTACACAACGTGGCCAGAGGATTCATTCCAAACAGCAATCGCTTCCGCAGGCTTTCGTATCTTTGACGTCACACATGGACCATATGTCGAAGTGTGGGCGACAAATATCTGATTATCAGGAACGTTTGAGGTCGGTGACGACTCCGCGAGCAACACGCACAATGTCAGCTGGTGCAGCGCCGAAGTTGTCGTTCCACGTTCCTGCAGCAGCCCACACTTCGTCATACTGCAACAAGTCCGGGTCTACAAACACACGCAATTGTGTGCTGTGACCAAACGAAGCCACGCCGTTGTTGATTTTGGAAACCTAATGGCGATGGGCGTCGGGCATTGGAGGAATCCAGTCATTTACGAAACCCGAGACATGTGTGCCGTTGAGCGTCCCCGCGACGACTGCGCTTGGTCGACGTCCACCGAGGATGGGAACTGAGTAGGTCGCAATCGGGGTGACAAAGCCCGTCGCCACTGGAGATTCATCATCTACTTCACCACAGTCGAAGTTGCGCACTGCGAATGGCGTTGTGGGATCGTGCGCAGAAATCCTGAACCCCATGAAGGACTCTCCTGATGACCGAGTGAGGACGACACCACCACCCGCACGGGGGCCACGCAGTGCGACAAGAGCAACTTCAGCTGATCTCAACGAGACATAGGTGAATGGAGTATCGAAGCGTGGTGCATCTTGCAGTTGCTCGTGAAACTGTCCATACCCGCTGATGGAATGTGACTTCCCGCCGATCTCGATGTCTGCTTTGACTCGTACTATCGACTCGGTGCGGCCTGGCAGATTGTTGCCCGCGGCTCCGAACAGCGGAATAAATGAAGCAGACAGTGCCATCTCGGTCGAGCCCGGTCCACGAGGGACATCCGACGTGAAATGACCGTTGACTCTTATCTCGCACTTCCCGCCTTCAATGCGCGAGGCGGAACCGGTGCGCATTATCCACCCAACCGAACCGTGTGTACTCGGGAGACTCACCTCGTATCGAGCTTGACTGCCGTTGTCCTGTGTCCGCATCGAGTTGCAGGGAAGTTCGTCATCGACGAATCCGTGCACCCCTTCCGGTCCGAATGTGACCAGCCACAACCAGGCGACACCTTCATCGACATGACGTGCGATGCGCATCATGAACCCTGCGCCGCCATCGTCGCTGACGACATCAAGGAGAGTCGACTCGGTGAATGTCCCGACCGTCAATTTTTCGTTCCCAGTTCCATAACTACAAAGTGTAGGTTACTGTCGCACTATGTCGAAAGTATCAACAGTCAAGACCTCGCGTCCCAAACGTGTTCGCGCCCTGCGGACGCAGCCCCAAGAGCGTCGGCGACAGCTTCTTGACATCGCAGAATCTCTTCTCGAGGGCAGTGGATCGGATGCGCTGCGGATGGACACGCTGGCCAGCGCGGCGGGCGTGACCAGGCCAGTGGTGTATTCACACTTCGACAATCGCGATGCACTCATCATCGCTCTCCTCGAACGTCATGAGAGTCGTCTCCGCACCGAGGACGTGCCGACAGACATGTCAGATGACTTTCCAACGGTCATCAGGAACGCAACAGCCTCCTACCTTCACACGTCAGTAACACACGGCCAGGCAATGCGCGCACTCGTAATAGGGGTAAACCTCTCTCCCCTTGTAGAAGAGACTCGCCGTCGGATCTGGGATACAGGAGTCAAGAAATGGACTGCCGTGTACAAACGATTCTTTCGACTGGACGCAAAGGATTCTCGTGCTCTCGCAACGAGCCATCTCACAGGACTTTCTGCAATGGCAGGTCTGTGCGCCAGCGGGGCTCTCTCCGTGTCGAGAGCAACGGATCTACATGTCATCTCCGTCGTGGCATCTCTGTCCACAGTGGAGAAAGAGCGAGAGAGACTATGAGGCCAGGAAGCAAGAACATTCTGCTGATTGCTTCAGTCGCTCTTCTGGTAGTCGTCGCATGGTCATCCCCCGTTGCAGTAATAGGCACTGCTTCTGCAGCGACGAGACCGACAGTTAGATGGAAAGCGTCGACGTTGCGTCCGTCGTATTCGACAAAGACGTCGTCTCTTCTCACCACCAACTCGAAGGGCAAGCAGCGCTGGTCGGTGAAGGGTAACTGTTCTGTCTCAAAGTCGAGAATCAAAACGAAGTCCTCTGGAAAATGTGAGATCACCGTGACGATTGGCGCCAAAAGTCCCTACTCCTCCCGCACTGTGAGAAAGACGTTCAAAATCGTTTCCCCAACGCCCACTCCAGAGACATTCGATCCCTACGCCGGCGCCGTGGCGTCTGTCAACGCAACCGGCACATCGTCGGAGGGCGTCCTCGCGACATCTGACGGGAGAACCCGTCGATACCGGACCTATGTTCCCGCCGGACTACCGGCAGGAACTACATTCCCGCTTGTGATTGCGTTGCACGGGGGCCTCGGTACCTCGGCGCAGTTCGCCGCAAACTCTGGCCTCAACGACTTTGCTCAATCGAACGGTTTCATCGCCGTCTATCCCGATGGAATCGGGGATCAACCTGATGGCACTGGATACCAAACTTGGAACGGCGGATACTGTTGCGGTTCGGCCGCAATCCAGGCGGTGGATGATGTCGCATTCATTCGCAATCTCGTTGCCAAACTACGTACGACAATTTCCATCGACCCGCGGCGCGTGTACGCAATGGGACACTCCAACGGTGGGATCCTCGCCTACAAACTCGCATGCGATCTCTCCGACGTGATTGTTGCAATCGGCGTGCAGGCAGGGAGCAACGTCGTTGCAGATTGCCGGCCGATAAACCCTGTCTCTGTATTCCATCTTCACGGAACGACAGATACCAACATGCCGATCAATGGCGGGAAGGGGTCGGGCGTGTCCAACACGAACTTTGCATCGGCACGCAATGCCGTTGATGCGATGGCGACCGTCAACGCCTGCAATGTCTCATCTCCCACGTCACTCATCACAAGCAACTCTGACGTGGCTGCTCTCTCGTGGAAGAGTTGCAAATCCAATACAGAGGTTCGGTTTGTGACAGTCAAGAATGCAACGCATGCATGGATGGGGCACGCGGCGCAGTCGGCAGGTGCTTCCTCGTACGTCGGTACTCCATACCCAAATCTCGATGCAACGCGCGCAATCCTGTCGTTCCTGCTCTCGAAGTCGCGGTAGACCGTCAGCTGCGCTTGAGGTCGGTGACCATACCGCCGGCGACACGCACGAT
Organism: uncultured Actinomycetes bacterium; assembly: GCA_937927625.1. GTDB lineage: Bacteria > Actinomycetota > Acidimicrobiia > Acidimicrobiales > Ilumatobacteraceae > UBA2093. The sequence continues at coordinate 4,889 of CALBSD010000117.1, forward strand.
GTCTGCTGGTGCAGCACCGAAGTTGTCGTTCCACGTTCCCGCAGCTGCCCACACCTCGTCATACTGCAGCAAGTCCGGGTCTACGAATACACGTAGTTGTGTGCTGTGACCAAAGGGAGGCACGCCGTCTTTGGTTTAAGCAACCCGTTGGAGGGTTCGCTCATACACTTAGTTCTGGATAGAAGGCACCGTTGTTGGAATCCCAAAACAACTTCCAAGACAGGGCTCAGGAAAAGACTTTGGCCCAAGCGTTGAATAAACGTTTGCATCTGAATCTATGAACTTCACTGAGACGTCTTTGAGATCCGGACTCCAAGCAAAATACCTTCCGGCTGAAATTAAGAGTGTGGCCGTAATGTCTTCATTCAAACCGGCTTGATTAATCACAACGCGTGTACCTTCGTTGCTTGCATTCGGCAAAGTACCGAAAATGATTCCAATCGGATGATCATCGAATGCAATCGTTAGCGGGGTTAGCGAACCACTACCTACTCCATCAGTCAAATGATCGAATCCATCAATGCGCTGTGCCATTACTTCCCCACCAAAAAACTTGAAGCAAAGAACTGCTAGGTCCCCGGAGAAATAAACACCCATTTGTGTTGTGCCGCGAATGTCGACAATCGCAGGATCTGAAAGATTCGCCGGAACTTCCTCTGACCCTTTGCTCTGAACGTTGCCCGACTTCCAGAACTCTTCAACGATTGGGCCACATGACCTCTTGATCTCGTTACGTTGAGCCGAAGTAACAACATCTGGATCAGCGG
>CALBSD010000118.1 GCA_937927625.1 uncultured Actinomycetes bacterium
AATTTCCGCCATTGAGGTGGCCAAAGAGTTGCGCCATATAGATGGTCTCGACCTCGTGGGGGTCGCTGGGCGCCATCGTCGTCCGCCCACCGAAGGTTTCCTGCCACCCGTCAAAGTTGCAGCCTTGCCATTGGGTGGGTCTGCTCTCTACGAGATGTGGACTCGGTTCAACTGGCCGAAGGTCGAGTCGGTGATTGACGATGTCGACATCGTGCACGCCACGTCCATCATTCCCGCGGCAACGGATCGTCCGTTAGTCGTCACCGTGCATGACCTTGCATTCATTCGTCACCCAGAGTTCTTTACGTCGCACGGCAACAAAGTGTTCGCACGCAGCATGCGCATCTTGCAAGACCGTGCGTCGTTGTTGTTGTGCTCTTCAATGTCGACGTATCGCGATTGTTTGTATGCCGGTTTTGAAGAATGGCGATTGCGTCATGTTCCACTGGGTGTCACAGCGCATGACATCACTGATGCAGATCGTGCGCGTGTGTGCACTGAGTACTCCTTGCCCGATGAATTTGTTCTGTTTGTCGGAACGTTGGAGCCTCGCAAGAATTTGGCACGACTGATTGAGGCGTTGTCATCCATGGTTGATGCACCGCCACTTGTAGTTGTTGGAATGGAAGGGTGGGGCGATGCGGCTCCACTCTCGGGACACGATGTGCGCTTCACCGGTTTTGTTCCATCAGAAGACCTGCCTGCTTTGTACAACCTCTGCAGTGTCTTTGCGTTTCCTTCCATCATGGAGGGGTACGGCTTGCCAGTGATTGAAGCAATGGCGCATGGTGCACCAGTGGTTACATCGCGAGGCACATCCACTGAAGAAGTGGCAGGTGGGGCAGCAGTGCTCGTGGATCCTCTGGACGTTTCATCAATCGCCTCCGGTGTGCGTGAAGCTTTGGCGTCTCGTGATGATTGGTCATCGCGCAGTCGTGACCGTGCGGCACAAGTTCCCTGGTCAGAAACTGCTCGCTTGACTTTTGCTGCATATTCCGAACTGGTGGATGAAGCATGAGCAAAACACGCGTTGCTATGAACTTGCTGTGGTGTGTGCCTGGTGTTGGCGGCAGTGAGGAATATCTCGTACGTCAACTCTTAGGTCTTGCAGAGATTGAACATCCTTACGAAATAGAAGTATTCGCGCCACTGGGGTTCTCGCAACGCCAGCCAACGATTGCATCGTTGTATTCCGTGCATGAAGCATCAAATGATTGTTCGCAACGAGCAAGGCGAATTCTTCTCGAGCACACATGGCTTGCGCGTAAGACTCGTAGCTTCGCTCTGGTTCATCATGGTGGTGGCACTGTGCCGCGTCGCGGAAACAAGAGCACTGTGCTCACTATTCACGATATTCAGTGGATTGATTATCCCCACTATGTATCGCCCGTAAAACTGCGCTACCTGCGTCGAGTCGTTCCATCCTCTGTTCGGCGTGCAACACGAGTCGTTGTTCCCTCACGTTTTGTTGCAGATTCGCTGACGAAATCATTTGCAACGGCAACGAAGAAGATTGGCGTCGTTCGCCATGGGCTTGAAAGTGATTTGAGCTCAGCAGCCACGGATGAGGCCACGCTGCGATCCAAGTTCCATCTCGGTGCAGGTCCAGTGCTTGTCTTCCCGGCAATTACGCACCC
>CALBSD010000119.1 GCA_937927625.1 uncultured Actinomycetes bacterium
ACTGGTCGCCAGTGTGCCCATTTGTTTGAGCCAAATGATGCTGCGGTCACCCACCGCTGATCGGGTTTGGGCACCAAGTAGCCACTTCCGGACAGCTTTGCTGGCCAATCTTTAGCTGGAATCGCCAATGTAATAAGAACAACTGATGCGTGGTTCCATTGAGCAAGCAATTCGCTCGCACGCGCATCGAGGTCGTGAATAAACGGTGCGCTGTGGCGCGCTGGCGATGCAACGACAACTGCGTCGCAGTCGTACTGCTTGTCGTTGGTGTGCACTTGATAGTGGTGACCAGACTTCGTGATGCTGTGCACGCGTGAGTTCAGAACGATATTTCCACCAAGGGCCGTGACCCGTTGTGTGAGTGTTTCAATAAGTGCGCCCATGCCACGAAGTGGTGCTCCAAAGATGGGAGCACTGGGTTGAGCAGTCTTTGTCGCTGTTGTACGAGCACGACCTGCAGCAAGCAACATGCTTCGTTCTGCAGTCAATGCTGAAAGTTGTGGAACCGCGGCCATCGAGAAATTGTCGGTGTCGGCGGCATAAATACTTCCGACAAGTGGGTCAACAAGACGCTCATGAATTTCGCGACCAAAACGCTTTCGCACGTAATGACCAATCGAATCGTTATCAACGGTGCGTGGAAGCAATGGCTCAATACCTGCACGGACTTTGCCAAGTGGCGAGAAGAGCGATGACAGCGCAAATGCTCGCGCCTTTGCAGGAACTCCGAGAAGCAAATCACCGGGGATGTCGTGGAGGCCGTTGTGCCACACCGAAGCATGCGCTCCGGTTGGAGCTGTGAGTGCAGCACCAAGTCCCAATTCAGTTGCGAGTTGTTTCGCGTGAGGAACACGGACAAGGAATGCATCCGCAGCTTCATCAACTGCAGGAAGTCCCGCAAAGGGAGACGTGCGAATTATGCCGCCCACTCGGTCTTTGGATTCCAGAACTGTCACCTGCACCGCAGTGGGGGAATCAGCGATGATGGACAACGCGGATGTGAGACCGGCGATTCCGCCGCCAATCACAACAACGCGATGTCCGTGACTCATGCGTTAATGACCCTCTGCGCCAAAGCATTCATGACTTTTTGATCATCGTTCACGCATTCAATGCGCGCGAATGCAAGTCCCAATGGTGCGGCACGATGTGCAGCTTCGATATCAAGGTCGTACAGCACTTCTAAGTGGTCTGCAACAAAGCCGCATGCACACACAAGAACGCCGTCAATTGGTTCATCAGTTGTGCGTGTCGTTGCGACTTGGTCGATGACTTCAAGGATGTCTGGTCCAATCCAAGGTTCTGGTGTTCGTCCAGCGGACTGCCATGCGATGGACCACTGCGACCAGCGAGTGAGTCCAACTTTTTCTGCAACAAGTTCAGC
>CALBSD010000120.1 GCA_937927625.1 uncultured Actinomycetes bacterium
GCATGTGTTAAGCACGCCGCCAGCGTTCGTCCTGAGCCAGGATCAAACTCTCCATCAAGAACTTGTTACCGAAGTAACTGCGTTCTGGAAAGTCCGTGGTGTCCGGGGGGAATAACCCCGAGACACCAGTTCCTAACTTAATTGTTTTTTTGTTTTTGTTGGGATGGATGGTCTCCATCCCAGAATTGACAGACAGCTCCAATGGCAAAAAGCCACCGTGCTGCCCGCACTGGCGTTCAGTATTCTCTTCTGTTTTCAAGGAGCTAATGCTCTCAGCATGTACCCCTAAAGGGCATTGATGCCGATCCCCAATTCCGCAACAAGTGCTTCCTAGGGGCGAGTTGCAATGCTAACGGCGTGCCATTGGCAATCACAACACGGGTTTCTGAGAAATTCCCAGAAATCTTTGTTGTGTGAGGCAAGTGTTAAGCCGACACCTCAAAGAGGTGGTACGCGGTCTTGCCCTTCCGGACCAAGACCCAACGGTTGTGAAGAATACCTTTACTGGCAAGGGTTTCCCCTTCTTCCAGAGTTTCCCCGTTGACCTTGAGGCCTTTTTGTTGGACGGTGCGTCGCGCCTCGCTGTTGGATGCCACGATTCCAGTACGGGCCAACAAGCCGAAGGTGTCCTCAAGGTCTGCACTATTCACTGTGCTGGAAGGGACTTCGGCTGCCACCGCACGGAGTGCTTCCACTGATGCGATGGTCGGATCGCCACCAAACAGAATGTCAGCCGCAGATTCCGCATCACGCGCAGCATCTGCACCATGTACCAACGATGTCATCTCGGCTGCAAGCGAACGTTGCGCAGTGCGCTTCTCAGGTGCTTGTTCATGTTCGGCAATCAATGCACCCACTTCTTCAAGCGATGCAAGTGAGAACTGCGGCAAGTAACGAACAACATCAGCGTCGGCCATCTGCATCCAGAACTGACGGAATTGATACGGCGATGTGCGCTGTGCATCAAGCCACACTGCACCGCCTGCGGTCTTTCCAAATTTCTGTCCGTCGCTGCGCGTCACTAACGGCCATGTTGCGCCGAATGCACCGCGCGACAAAGTGCGACGAATGAGATCAATGCCTGCAGTGATGTTGCCCCATTGATCAGATCCACCCATCTGCAATTCAACATTGTGCGTTGCGCAAAGATGCTTGAAATCATTGGCTTGTAGAAGCATGTAACTGAATTCTGTGTACGACAAACCGTTCTCTGAGTTCAAACGATTCTTCACGGACTCTTTCGCCATCATCTGATTCACCGTGATGTGCTTTCCAACATCGCGCAAGAATTCGAGTGCACTGATGTTCGCAGTCCAGTCAGCATTATTCACCAACGTTGCTGCATTTGCTCCTGGCGAAAAATCAAGGAGGTTCGCCAATTGCTTCTTAATGGAATCAACATTGTGTTGCAGAGTTTCTGCGTCGAGGAGATTGCGCTCTTCGCTTTTTCCGGATGGGTCACCCACCATTCCGGTGGCGCCGCCCGCAAGTGGGAACGGACGATGACCAGCAATCTGGAAGCGACGTAATGTGAGCTGGCCCAACAAGTGGCCGACATGCAATGAGTCCGCAGTGGGGTCGA
>CALBSD010000121.1 GCA_937927625.1 uncultured Actinomycetes bacterium
GCGTGGTGCATTTGGTCCTGAGTCACTGGTTGACGAAGTTCGATATTGAAGAATTCGACTTCTTGGAAGTAGGTGCAAGCGCCGGCCTGAATCTCAATTTCGACAAGTTCTACGGATGCTTCGGTCAACTTCGTATGGGTGATCCAACATCTGAGTTGCGCTTTATGGGCGACTGGTTTGAAAGCGCCCCGCTGGTTCCAAAGGCGGGAGCGAAAGTAATGAACCGACGCGGCGTCGATATCTCCCCCATCGATGTCACTGACCCAGCACAAGAATTGCGATTGTTGTCCTTCATCTGGCCCGACCAGAAAGCACGTATGCAGCGCATTAAAGCTGCCATAGCAATCGCTAAAGAGAACAAGCCACTTGTTGATTCCGAGTCAGCTGATACGTGGATTGAACGTCAACTTCGCACACGCCGTGAACGAGCCACCGTCGTCTTTCACTCCATCGTGTGGCAATACTTGGGACCCGATGTACAACGTCGATTCCGTCAAGCCTTAGAAGACACTGCAATCACAGCAACACCTGAAAAGCCCTTGATTTGGGCTCGAATGGAACCAGCAGGGAAAGTTGCAGATGTACGCGTCACGGTTTGGCGCGGAGAAGAACCGGAAGAATTTCTTTTGGCCGAGATTGGATACCACGGTCAAGACATGAATTGGCTACTGCCGTATTAAGAGAGTGCGCTCTTCACAATTGATGGAATTGGTGCTGGCCGCTGCGACGTTGGGTCGATGCTGACGTACACAAATTCACCAACAAAACGCGCTTCACCACGAACAGTTCCTTCGACACGTACATCAAACGACGTGTTTCCCCATCGCGTCACACTGCACGCCATGTCAAAAGTGTCGCCCAACTTGACTGGTGCGTCCCACGTTCCAGTTGTCTTTTTCAACATGAAGTCAAACCCGATGGAATGAAGACTTGATGGATCGTCTGTAGCGGCGAGTTCTTTTGCCAGTGCATCACGCACCCACACGTCAACAGCGTCATCACAGAAGCCGAAATAGTTTGGATTCCAAACAACACGCTGCATATCGCAGTCGCCGTAACGAACGCGGTACGAATGAACGTACGTCATGACAACTGAGCTTTCGCCTTCGCTATCGCATCAGCCAAACGCTGCTTCTGTACAGGCGCTGCTTCTGGGCCGGCTGCACCGGGGGTACGACGGTTTGCCACTGCAACGCCGGGCGTAAAAAGCTGAGCTGCATCTGCACCCAGTTGAGGATGCGTGCGCACGATCTCCACCATTGGTTTTCCCGACGCAAGTGCGTCACGAACAACTTTGCCAACAACAGCATGAGCTTCACGGAACGGCATGCCACGCTGGACGAGCCATTCCGCCAAATCAGCGGCGACCAATGCCTCTGCGTCAGCACCTTTCGTCATGTTCTCAATATTGAATGTTGCAGTTGCAATCATTCCATTGAGCGCAATGAGCGCTCGACGTACCTGATCTACAGAATCGAACAAAGGCTCTTTGTCTTCTTGCAAGTCACGGTTGTACGCAAGTGGCAAGCCCTTCAACATGGCGAGAACGCCAGTGAGATTGCCAATGAGTCGACCAGCTTTGCCGCGAGCAAGTTCTGCAATGTCTGCATTCTTCTTCTGAGGCAACATAGAAGAGCCGGTTGCATACGCATCATCGAGTGATGCGAAGCCGAATTCAGCACTCGTCCACAACACCCATTCTTCACCGATGCGTGACAAGTGAACACCAAGCAATGCAATGTCAAAGAGAATTTCAGCGACAAAGTCACGGTCTGAAACTGCATCAAGCGAGTTCGCAAAAGTGGTCGCAAAGCCCATCTCCTGTGCAGAAACCGACGGGTTCAGCGGCAGAGATGAACCAGCAAGCGCACCAGCACCTAATGGCGAAACGTCCAGTCGTTCAAGAGTGTCTGCAAGGCGGTCTGCGTCGCGCAGAAGTGACCATGCATGCGCACGAAGATGATGCGACAACAACACTGGCTGAG
>CALBSD010000122.1 GCA_937927625.1 uncultured Actinomycetes bacterium
TCGGCGAGCAGTGTGGAAGCAGGACAAAAAGTTTCTGATGCACTTCCTGGTGAATCGATTTATGTACAAGGCGACATCGCCGACAAAGAACAGTGCGAGAACCTTGTTGCAAAAACTGTTGAGAAGTTCGGCGGTGTTGATCTCCTTGTCAACAATGCAGGTTGGACAACATTGGTACCGCACGGAAATCTTGAGGCATTGACAGAAGAAATCTTCCGTAAGACATTCGAAGTGAATGTGTTTGGAACATGGAATTTGACGATGGCTGCAATGCCGTACTTGCGCAAGTCAACAGATGGTCACGTTGTGAACATCACCTCTGTTGCTGGTGTTCGTCCGATGGGTTCGTCCATTGCGTATTCAATGTCGAAGGCAGCATTGAATCAGATGACGCATTTGATGGCAAAGAGCCACGGCCCTGTGCGTTTCAATGCAGTTGCACCAGGACTTGTTGAAACACCGTGGACAAAAGACTGGGCAAATCAGCACGCTGGTGTTGCAGCAATTAACCCCATCAAGCGTTCGGCGACACCAGACGATTGTGCAGAAGCAACCCTTGCGTTAGTGCGCGGCAAGTACATCACCGGCCACGTATTGGTTGTTGACGGCGGCTTAACGCAGGTCAGCTGAGCGCTGATATTTATCGTCCACGAAATGGCGTAATGCCATTGGCGGGCACAACACCCAAGCGACCGCGCTGGTAATCATCAAACGCTTGTTGCAGTTCTTCACGTGTGTTCATCACGAATGGTCCGTACTGTTCCACAGGTTCACCGATGGGCTGACCGCCCATGAGAATCACATCGAGTGGTTCGTGTGCTGATGCTTCCAGCGTGATGGTGTCACCTTCGCCGTACACCACAGTTTGACCAACACCGATTGCGAGATGTTCAGAGCCAGCAAAACCTGAACCCTTCAGTCCGTGTACCAATGCGTTGAAACGTGGATTCCACGGAAGCACCATGCGTGCACCAGGGGAGAGCGTTGCGTGTGCAATCACGATTGGCGTGTGTGTGGAACCTGGACCTGTCACGCCACCAAGATCACCAGCGATGAGTCGCACGAGTGTTCCGGCATCGGGAGTCGTGAACAACTTCACCAAGTGCGAATCAAGGTTTTGATACGCAGGAGGAATCATCTTGTCTTTTGCAGGAAGGTTCACCCAGATCTGCAGACCGTGAAAAGGTCCACCCTTAATGACCATGCTTTCGGGTGGAGTTTCGATGTGGAGAATGCCGCCACCAGCTGTCATCCATTGCGTGTCGCCATCGGTGATGACTCCGCCGCCGCCATGTGAGTCCTGGTGAATGAACGTGCCATCCATGATGTACGTGACAGTTTCGAAACCACGGTGAGGGTGCCAATCGGTACCGCGTGGTTCATATGGCGCGTAATCAACAGCACCCATCTGGTCCATCATGATGAACGGGTCAACGATGTGCTTCGGCAGACCAGCAAAGGCGCGTCGCACAGGGAAGCCTTCGCCCTCTTGGCCTTGCGGTGCTGTGGTGATGGAGCGAATGGGGCGATCTTTTGCCTCAAGACCTGGAGCTTCATAGCGAGGAAGGGTCAGTGTGTCGGCGGTAACTGCAGGCATGGGGGGCTCCTAAAAGTAGTTGCGTGGTCAACTATATGTCTCACGGGCGACAATTACAACGGGTCTGCGATACTTGCGGCGCATGATTATTCACCTCATTGACGGCACGTATGAGCTGTATCGCCAGCACTTTGGCCAAGCAGTTCGCCACAGCACACCACCGCCAATGGCGGCTACTCGAGGTGTCGTCACCTCCACGTTGCAGTTGCTTGCAGGTGGTGCAACTCATGTGACTGTTTCTGTCGACCATGTCATTGAGAGTTTCCGTAACGACCTCTATGACGGGTACAAAACATCAGAGGGAATGGAAGAAGAAATACTTCATCAGTTGCCCATCATGGAAGATGCACTGCGCGCATTGGGTGTGCCGGTGTGGCCAATGGTGAAGTACGAAGCAGACGATGGACTTGCAGCAGGTGCATTCCGTGCCGCAGCAGATGCTCGTGTTGATCAAGTACAGATGCTCACGCCGGACAAAGACCTTGGACAGATGGTGAGTGCAAACCGTGTCGTGCAATACGACCGACGTAACGATCTCATCATCAACGAAGCAAAGATCATTGAGAAGTTTGGTGTTGGTCCTGCAAGCATCGCTGACTGGCTGGGTCTTGTTGGCGACACAGCTGATGGATTCCCTGGTTTGCCAGGTTGGGGGGCGAAAAGTGCAGCAACAGTTCTCGCGCACTACAAACACATTGCAGATATTCCGAACGATGAAGCACAGTGGGCAGCTGATGGTGTCGCTGTGCGTGGTGCTGCAAAGTTGGCCGCAACACTTCGAGATCAACGCGAGATGGCAGACCTCTTCAAAGTGATTGCCACTGTGGTGACCGACGTTGATGATGATGTGGCCATCGGCAATGTGGACGATTGGGAATGGCGTGGACCTTCGAAAGAACTGGCAGCCATTGCAAAGCAGCTGGAAATGACAGACCTTGTGGAACGCGCCGAGCGAGCCATGATTGGCCGCGGCTAGACCAAGAAACTGGCCCCAGACAGCACAAACCCGGGTGCCATGGGCAGTGAAGTGACGGTCAGGCGACCTGCGGCGCACGATCTTTCCCGTGTGGAGGCTGCTTCCGTCAGGACCTGACCTGGTTTACGGGCGACCGTCGCACAGGACCCGACCGCCACCTCACCGCCCACGAGCGAACCCGGGAACGTAGAGGGTTACAGCGTACAAGGCAGATATCCTGACTCCCTCGTGGGGTCGGCAATGGCCTCGCGTGGAAGAGTGCGAGAGCGGCCGAACCGGCACGCTTGGAAAGCGTGTGAAGTGAAAGCTTCCGTGGGTTCGAATCCCACCTCTTCCGCCAAGTACATATTGGGAACGAAACTCGCACCCATGTTGTTACTGCGCTCGTACTCTGAACTGGTGAGCATCAGTTCAACGTTCCCCACTATTGAGGCCCGCAGTCTTGACGGGGTCAATGTGCAGTTGCCTCAGGCATTCACTGGCGAACGAAATGTGGTCATTGTTGCGTTCCAGCGCGAGCACCAGAAACTTGTTGATTCCTGGGTTCCGTGGCTGGAAGAACAAGCCGCTGCAGATCCATCACTTCGGTTTTATGAACTGCCTGTTATCGGACGCATGTGGGCTCCAGTTCGAAAATTCATCGATGGCGGAATGGCAGCAGCCATACGCATTCCTGAAGTACTGCAGCGAACCCTCACTATCTATGGAGACGT
>CALBSD010000123.1 GCA_937927625.1 uncultured Actinomycetes bacterium
ACTTCTGCGGGGTACGTGCTGAGGCTGTCAACAGCAACAACTTGGTCGCCCGCACCAATGGCGTAGAGCATTTCTGTTGCAGTGGGCGACAAGCTGACAATCTTCAACGACTGTTCAGGTGATGTGGTGTCTGCAGATTCACTGCCTCCACCGCCACATGCGCTGAAAATAAGAACGGAAGCGGCAATCGCTGTGATTACCCGTTTCCGGATTGGGAACTTCATGTTCATTGGGATCTTCCTCCATGTAAGTCTGGAGAAAGAAGGTTGGGTCACAGATTTCGGCTTGCGCCGGTTGCCTCCGCGGACCGCCCTTCCTTCGAGGACTGGTTAAACGCACACAAGCTCAGGCGACCGGACTTGTCTGTGCAGAGTTACCTCTGTCAGAACCACCGTTGCGGGACAGTGCCGGAATCTCACCGGACTTCGCTGTTGCAAGTGCAACACCCCTATTGGGGTGCGCAAATGACCGTAGCACCCCTACTTGGGGGTAGTGAAAAATGGGTTCTATGAAACGCGAGAAGGCTTATTCGGCAACGAGGTCGATGATGCGCTGCACGCCTTCGACCAAGTCTTCGTCGCTGAGGGCAAACGAAAAGCGCATGAAACCTGGAGTGCCAAAAGCTTCACCAGGAACAACCGCAACTTGCACTTCGTTCAAGATGAGATCGGCAAGTTCCAATGTGGTGGTGGCCTTCTTGCCGCGGATGTCGCGGTTGAGAAGTCCGGTGAAGTTTGGATAGCAGTAGAACGCACCTTGTGGCTCCATGCATGTCACGCCAGGAATCGAGCTAAGCATCTTGTGCATCAACTTGCCGCGACGTTCAAACGCTTCACGCATCATGTGCACTGCAGAGAGGTCTCCGCTGACTGCAGCAAGTGCTGCCACCTGCGCAACGTTCGACACGTTGGAAGTTGCGTGCGACTGGAAGTTGATGCATGCCTTGATGATGTCCTTTGGACCAATCATCCAGCCAACGCGCCAACCGGTCATTGCATATGTCTTTGCAACACCGTTGAGAATGAGGCACTGCCCTGCCAGTTCAGGAACAACTGTTGGCATCGATACAAACTTGTTGTCGCCATAGGTGAGGTGTTCGTAGATCTCATCAGTGATGACCCATACCTTGTTCTTCACTGCCCATTCGCCAATGGCGCGCACTTCTGCTTCTGGATACACAGAACCAGATGGGTTGTCAGGAGAAACGAAAAGCAATGCCTTTGTCTTTGGCGTAAGTGCTGCATCAAGCTGTTCAACAGTGACGCGGAAACCATTTGCTTCTTCAGTGTCGATGATCTTTGCAACGCCACCGGCAAGAGAAATTGCTTCGGGGTATGTGGTCCAGAATGGAGCAGGACAAATCACTTCGTCACCTTCGTCGCACAATGCGGCGAAAGCGGTGAACACTGCGTGCTTGCCACCGTTGGTCACAAGTACTTGATCTGCCGTGCATGCAAAGCCGCTGTCACGCATTGTCTTCACGGCGATTGCCTCGCGAAGTTCTGGCAAACCAGCAGCAGGTGTGTAGCGCTGATACTTCACTTCGGAGCAAGCCTTGATGGCTGCTTCCACGATGTGAGCAGGTGTTGGGAAATCGGGCTCGCCAGCACCGAAACCGATGACGTTCTGGCCCTGAGCCTTCAGGGCCTTGGCCTTGGCATCCACCGCAAGGGTGGCGGACTCGGCAATAGCGCCGAGGCGGGCGGAAATACGTCGCAATTCTGTTGGACCAGGCATAAATGAAAGGATGACAGGGTGAGCGATAAGAACCAACTCGATTTCGAGATTCCTGCCAACCTTCTCCCTCAAGACGGTCGTTTTGGCTGCGGGCCCTCCAAGGTTCGCCCCGAGCAAGTGACCGCCGTCATGGAGCGCATGACGTCCGTGATGGGCACCTCCCACCGCCAAGCGCCGGTGAAGAACATTGTGGGCTCTGTCCGCAGCGGTCTGATGTCTTTGTTCAACTTGCCTGAGGGTTGGGAGATCGTCATGGGCAACGGTGGCTCCACCGTGTTCTGGGATGTCGCCACGTTCGGTCTCATTCGTGAGCGCAGCCATCACCTCGTGTTCGGTGAGTTCTCCTCGAAGTTCGCCGAAGCTTCTGCCGCAGCTCCTCACCTCGCTGACCCCGTTGTGTTGTCGTCGGACACGGGCTCGCATCCAACACCAGAAGGCGACGCAACGTGCGACGTGTACGCGTACCCACATAACGAAACATCGACCGGCGTTGCGATGACCCCAGTGCGTCCAGCGAAAGATGGTCTCGTTGTAGTTGATGCAACATCAGCTGCTGGCGGTTTGATGTGGGACCCATCAAATGTGGACGTGTATTACTTCGCTCCGCAGAAGTGCTTCGCATCTGATGGTGGCTTGTGGCTTGCTGCGTGCTCCCCTGCTGCAATTGAACGCATTCGTGAGATCAAGGCAACCAAGCGTTGGATGCCTGCTTCGCTTGACCTTTCCATCGCGCTCGATAACTCCGTTGCAAACCAGACGTACAACACTCCTGCACTTGCAACGCTCATCATGTTGGATGAGCAAGTGAAGTGGATGAACACCAACGGTGGCCTTGCGTGGGCTGCAGGTCGTTCTGCACAGTCTGCACAAACGTTGTATTCATGGGCTGCTGCAAGTGACTACGCAACGCCATTCGTTGCCAACCCTGCACATCGTTCTGATGTTGTTGGCACCATCGACATTGAGGGCGTGGATGCAAACCAGGTCAGCGCCATTCTTCGTGCCAATGGCGTGGTGGACACCGACAGCTACCGCAAGTTGGGCCGCAACCAGTTGCGAGTAGGAATGTTCCCTGCAATTGACCCGTCCGATGTTGCCGCACTCACCAAGTGCATTGATGTAGTGGTCAACCACTTACGTTCGTAGATTGAACCGCAATGACTCTGTCGGTGGAAGAAGTTCTCGAAACGTATTGGGATGACATCGAGCCATTGCGCAACCCCGTGATGCTGGTGGCGTTGCGTGGCCTCTTTGACATTGGCGGCGTTGCAACTTCTGCACTCGACTGGATGTTGAAAGAGCGCGATTTCACGGTTGTGGCCGACATTGATCCAGACCCATTCTTCGACTTCACGCAAGAACGCCCAGAAGTGTTCACGGACGAGAACGACGAACGTCAGATTCGTTGGCCCGAAAATGAGTTCACAATTATTCGCTACCCCGAAGGTGCTCGCGACATGGTTGTTCTCAATGGTGTTGAACCACATGTGAGTTGGGGCGTCTTCACACAGTCTGTTGTGGAAGTTGCGAAGGGTCTTGGCTGCACCTTGGTGATCAGCCTGGGCGCTGCCGCAGAACAAGTGCCACATTCTCGTGTTCCGTTTGTTGTGGGCAGCACGACGAACAAGGATCTTGCATCACGCCTTGGGCTGAGTCGCCCGCAGTATCAAGGCCCCACTGGCGTTGCTGGCGTGCTGCTTGATGCGCTTGATACTGCAAAGGTTCCGAACATCAGCCTGCGCGTTGGTGTGCCGCACTATCTCATGCATGCACAGCATCCGAAGAGTGCCGCTGCGTTATTGCAACACCTGCAGCATGTTCTCGGAATTCCTACAGACCATGCGAACCTGCAAAACGAAATCAGTCGTTGGCAGGAGCTGCACGATGCAGCAGTGGAAGGTGACCTACAAGCATCTGCATATGTAGAGATGCTCGAACATCGTCATGATCAACTTGTTGAAAAGAACATGCCATCGGGTGATGACTTAGCTGCAGAACTTGAAGAGTTCTTGCGAAATCAATCCGACGACGACTAACAATCTGACTTGCTAACGTAGGTCCTGCCATAGCGGTAGTAAGAGTTGTACGGGTTATAGCCAATCAAATAGTCAGAGTAGCCAGCATTGTCGAAGACGTATTCACACCCGGCTGTATGTCCTGCGCTATATCCACGGTCATAACCCGCAGAGTCGCCACGATCGTAACCCACAGAGTCGCCTGCGCTATATCCACGGTCATAACCCGCAGAATCTCCGCGATCGTAACCCGCAGAGTCGCCTGCGCTATATCCACGGTCATAACCCGCAGAATCTCCGGATTTAAATCCACTGTCGAATGAAATCTTCTGTTCTTTCTTCAAGTCAACTGAAGATTTCCCTCCGAGGAATGATCCCAATGCGGTACCGAAGAAAAGGACCAACGAAGCGCCTATCATCAACATTTTCTTGTTTCGTGAATCTTTTGATGGTGACTCTTCCTCTTCAGTTAATTCCTCAGTTGAAACTGAAAAAAAAGATGAATCTTCAGTTACGTCTGATGACTCAGCTGCTGTGGCATTAAATGAATTAGCCATGGCAGCACCACATGAGGTACAGAACGCAGCACCTGAAGATGAGGCTCCGCAAGAAGAACAAATAGAAGACATGAGATACCTACCGATAAGCACTTACGACTTGCAAGTGCTTATCGGTAAATTTATCCACATCTATTTAGCTAAATCCAATTTTCTTTAGTGCTTAGCGGATTGCGGCGAAGCCCAATTCCAAGTCAGCAATGATGTCTGCTGCAGACTCAAGGCCAACCGACAAACGTACGAGGCCTGGTGCAACACCTGCAGAACGCTGCTCTTCTTCGGTGAGCTGGCTGTGTGTTGTCGAAGCTGGGTGAATCACCAAGCTGCGCACATCACCAATGTTTGCAACGTGGCTGTGCAACTGAAGTGCCTCTGTGAACTTCTGACCAGCCTCACGGCCACCCTTCAATTCCACTGCGATGACGGAACCGAATCCGCGACCACCGAAGTACTTCTTTGCACGCTCGTGCCATGGGCTGGTTGCAAGACCGGCGTAGTTGATACCGATGACATCGCTCTGCTTTTGCAAGAACTCCACAACCTTTGCTGCGTTCTCCCAGTGGCGATCCATGCGCAATGACAATGTCTCAACACCTTGCAAGATGCTCCATGCGTTGAACGGGCTTGCCGACATACCGAGGTCGCGCAACATCTGCACGCGTGCCTTGATGATGTACGAACCTGCGCCAAGTGCTGGCCAATAAGCAAGACCGTGGTAGCTGGGGTCTGGCTCTGTGAAGTTCGGGAAGCGACCGCTTGCAGCGAAGTCGAACTTTCCGCCGTCGATGATTGCGCCGGCGATTGCGGTGCCGTGACCACCAAGGAACTTGGTTGCAGAGTGAATGACAATGTCTGCACCCCACTCCAACGGACGAATGCCGTATGGAGTTGGCACGGTGTTGTCGAGCATCAATGGGATGCCGTTCTCATGTGCAACCTTGGAAACGCCTTCGATGTCGAACACATCGTTTTTGGGGTTTGCAAGTACTTCGCCGAAGAACAACTTTGTGTTCGGACGAATTGCTGCCTTCCATTGTGCGAGATCATCTGGGTCGTCAACGAATGTGACCTCGATGCC
This sequence comes from uncultured Actinomycetes bacterium, assembly GCA_937927625.1. GTDB lineage: Bacteria > Actinomycetota > Acidimicrobiia > Acidimicrobiales > Ilumatobacteraceae > UBA2093. The sequence goes on from CALBSD010000123.1 coordinate 5,388, forward strand.
CATCTTCGGGAATGTGTAGTGCAACAAGTTGTATGTGCCGCCATAGAGGGAAGGTGAAGCAACAATGTGTGCACCAGCTTCGGCAAGCGTGAGGATGGCGAGAGTTGCTGCGCTTTGGCCCGATGACACAACGAGTGCGCCGGGCAGGCCCACAGCAGTTGCGGTGCCACCTTCGAGGTCGGACAAACGGGCTTCAAGAACACCAGTGGTGGGGTTCATGAGGCGGGTGTAGATGTTGCCGATTTCTGCAAGCGCGAAAAGGTTTGCAGCGTGCTGGCTGTCGCGGAACTGATACGACGTGGTTTGGTAGATGGGAACAGCACGAGCACCTGTGGTGGGGTCTGGCTGTTGTCCTGCGTGAATCTGACGGGTTTCAAAACCCCAGTTGGCGTTACTCATGTCGAGAACCCTACCTGTCAATTCCCGACCAAACAAGTCGTATTTAGGCGAGGGTCACATTTCCCTCGTTCAAGAACGCAAAAGGAGCGCCACCCGAAGGTGACGCTCCTTTTGAAAGTCTTCGTTACGGGAAGAATCAGCCGCCGGAAACTTCCGACACTGACTGCTTGCCTGCAGACAACCAAGGCATCATGCCGCGCAAGCGCTTGCCCACTTCTTCAATGGGGTGCTTGGCGCCAGCTTCACGCAATGCATTGAAGTTTGCACGGCCTTCTTCTGATTCCTTGATCCACTCACGAGCAAACTTGCCGGACTGAATTTCCTTGAGGATCTTCTGCATCGACTTCTTTGTTGCTGGTGTGATGACGCGAGGACCACGTGTGACGTCGCCGTATTCAGCCGTGTCAGAAATGCTGTAACGCATTCCTGTGATGCCCTCTTCGTACATGAGGTCAACGATGAGCTTCACTTCGTGCAAGCACTCGAAGTACGCCATCTCGGGCTGGTAGCCAGCCTCGGTGAGGGTTTCGAAGCCAGCCTGAACGAGGGCTGCAACGCCACCGCACAACACTGCCTGCTCGCCGAACAAGTCGGTCTCGGTCTCTTCGGTGAAGGTTGTCTCGATCACGCCTGAACGTGCGCCGCCGATTGCTTCTGCGTACGAAAGAGCGAGTGCCTTTGCGCCGCCGGTTGCATCCTGCTCAACAGCGATGAGACAAGGAACGCCGCCACCTTCTGTATAGGTACGACGCACCAAGTGACCAGGACCCTTAGGGGCGATCATGATGATGTCGACACCCTTTGGTGGGCGAATGCGCTTGAAGCGAATGTTGAAACCGTGTGCGAAAGCAAGTGCCTTGCCAGCCTTCATGTAACGCTTGATGTGATCGTTATATGTGGCCTTCTGCTCGGTGTCAGGCATTGTCATCATGATGACGTCAGCCCACTTGGCTGCATCAGCGATGCTCTTGACGGTGAGACCAGCAGCCTCTGCCTTTGCTGCGGAAGAAGAACCTTCGCGCAAACCGACGACAACCTGGACACCGCTGTCCTTGAGGTTGAGTGCATGAGCGTGACCCTGTGAGCCATAACCGATAATTGCGACCTTGCGACCGCGAATGATCGATGGATCAGCGTCCTTTTCGTAGTACATCTTTGCTGCCATCAGCTTGCCTTTCCTTTTGTGACACCTTTTGGTGCCTCGCGTTCCAACTTGGGCAGAGCAACTCTGCCCGTTCTTTGGCTCTCAACGATGCCGTAACCACGCAACAATTCCTCAAAATCGTCGAGTTTCTCAGGGGTGTCGTCAAGAGAAATAGTGAGGGAGGCGGACCCAACGTCCAGAACCTTCGCCTCGTAAATGCCGGCGAGGTCAACAACCTGAGCGCGGCGCTCCCCTTCCACAAGGATGGAAGCCATGAGCATCTCGCGCTCGACTGACTTGCGGGGATCAAGTTCGGTGATTTCAACAACGTCGATCAACTTGAAAAGTTGCTGCACGATTTGTTCGAGTGGTGTTGCCGAGATGTCGACCACCATGGTGATGCGGCTGAAATTTGTGTCGTGCGACGGAGCAACGGCCAATGAATAGATGTTGTATCCGCGACGTGCAAAAAGACCCGACACGCGAGCAAGAACACCAGGACGGTTCTGCACCTTCACCGACAAGATGTGGTGCTTGTGCGAGTCGCCATATGGATTGTTGGTGTTGATGCTCACTTCAAGAACTCCCGACGGCTCTCTTGTGATGGGTGCAACAACAAATCATCGTTCACTGCGCCTGCAGGAACCATGGGGAACACCTTCTCGAATTCTTCAACACGGAATTCAACAACAACACTGCGGTCATTAATGCTGTTTGCAAGTGCGATCGCATCGTCGATTTCGTCAGGTGATTCAACGCGGATACCAACGCAACCCATTGCCTCTGCCCACTTCACAAAGTCAGGGCAACCCGAAAGATCAACTTCGGAATAGCGCTCTCCGTAGAACATCTCTTGCCACTGACGCACCATGCCGAGGTACGTGTTATTCAAGATTGCGATCTTCACATGAATGCCTTCTGTAGTTGCAGTCACGAGTTCTTGCGCGGTCATTTGGAAACAACCGTCACCGTCGATAGCCCACACAGTTTTTTCTGGTTGACCAGCTTTTGCGCCAATTGCTGCTGGAACAGAGAAGCCCATTGTTCCGAGACCACCCGAGTTCACCCATGTGTATGGCTCGGTGAAGTTCCAGAACAAGCTGGTCCACATTTGGTGCTGACCGACACCGGCACACACGATGGTTCCGGCAGGTGCAGCATCGCGCAACTTTTCCAAACAGAACTGCGGCTTCAAACGTGCGCCTGGTTCTGAAGGTTCGTACACAAGTGGGAACTGCTCGCGCCATCCGTTCACACGGCTACGCCATGGAGTGATGTCTGCTTGAACAGTGCCTGCAGCCTGCAATTCCTTAATGGCCTTGATGATTTCAACAACAACCAAGCGACAGTCACCAACAATGGGAACATCGGGTCGACGCACTTTGCCTTGCTCTGCAGGGTCAATATCGACGTGAATGATTTTTGCGTCGGGAGCAAAACCAGAAACCTTGCCAGTAACACGGTCATCGAAACGAGCACCGAGTGCACACAGCAAATCTGCCTTCTGCATTGCAGTCACTGCGGTTGCAGTGCCGTGCATACCGGGCATGCCGTAACACAATGGGTGATTGTCGGGGAACGCACCGCGTGCCATGAGCGTTGTAACAACTGGTGCTTGCAATAACTCTGCAAGTTCGCGCACTTCTTCTGCAGCGCGTGCCTTCAACACACCTCCGCCCAAATAGAGAACAGGACGCTCTGATGACAACAACAACTTGGCAGCAGCTTTGATTTGCTTGGCATCGCCTTCGATAACGGGGCGGTAACCAGGAAGTGCATCAAAAACTTCTTCGTCGGTGGGCCAATGCCATTCCATGGTGTTGACAAGAATGTCTTTCGGAACATCCAACAACACAGGACCAGGACGGCCTGTTGTTGCAATGTGGAATGCCTGACGCACTGCCATCGGAATGTCTTCGGCGCGCATGATGATTTCGTTGTGCTTCGTCACGCTGCGTGTGATGCCAATGGTGTCGCACTCTTGGAAAGCGTCGGTGCCGATTGCTGTTGTTGCCACCTGGCCGGTGATGCACACCATCGGGATGCTGTCCATGAACGCGTCGCACAACGGGGTCACCATGTTGGTGGCAGCAGGACCGCTTGTCACCATGGCAACACCAGGGCGACCAGTCACTTGCGCATAACCCTGGGCCATGTGACCTGCACCTTGTTCATGACGAACAAGAACGTGGCGAATGCTGGACTTCAACAGCGGATCGTAGGCAGGAAGGATGCAACCGCCGGGAAGGCCAAACATGGTCTCGACGTTTTCCATTTCAAGCGAACGGATGAGCGCTTCAGCTCCAGTGAGTATCTCTTTGGCTGACATCGGCTGTCTCCTGCATCCTCGAACGGATACCTATTGTGTTGGCGTTTTGGGCAAAAAATGCCTCAAAATGCGAAAAAA
>CALBSD010000124.1 GCA_937927625.1 uncultured Actinomycetes bacterium
CGCCATCAAAAATGGAATCATTCGCGGCGAGAGCACCAGTGTGACTCGCAGCAGCACGAGCTCCATTTTCGGTCGCTCCACCTTTTACGAGAACTACTGGCTTCTTCTTCGCAGCCGCAGTCAGACGCTTCATCAGACCAACACCATCGCTAATGCCTTCGACATACGCAAGCGACACTCGCGTTGCATCATCTGTTCCGTACCATTCAATGAGGTCTGCAACTCCGAGAGCCGCAGCATTGCCTGCGGAAACTGCGCGGCTAATGCCAACCCCTGTTTGACGTGCATAGTTCAAGAAACTCGAAACGAAGTTTCCACTCTGGCTGGCAACAGCAATTGCGCCAAGCGGCGGATACGGCGCAACAATTTGAGCGCACAGGTTCGCAGGTGTCGAAACAACTCCTTGTCCGTTCGGGCCAGCAAGAAGGATTCCTAATTCATCGGCTAGAGCAATGAGTTCAACTTCAAGCTTGCGACCTTCTTCTCCTGCTTCGCCGTAACCAGCTGACGTGAGGAATGCTGCTTTGACACCCTTCTTTGCACAGGCACGAAGGAGATCGGGGTTTGCTGATGCTGGTGTGCACACGAACACAAGGTCAATTGCATTGTCAGGAAGTTCTGCGATGTCGGCAACAGTTTTGATGCCGAGGACTTCTTCGCCGTGCAAGTTGGTTCCAAACACTGCCCCGCTGTATCCGCTAGCGAGAATGTTGTGCAGGGAGACGAATCCAAACTTGCCTGGGTGTGTAGAGGCGCCAGTGACTAATACGCCACGAGGTTGAAAGAGTGCTTTGAATTGAGCATCGGAGTAAGCCGGGCGAACGGAACTTGCGTTGGTTAGTCGCTCGCCCATTTCGACGAGTGCGTCCACTGCAACGATGTCGCCGCTGCTCTTCACGATCAATGGATTGATGTCGACAGACACGATGTCTGTCCGTTCTTCGGCGACGCGTGAGAGACCGACGAGACATGCAACAACCTGATCAATGTTGACTGCAGCTTCACCGCGGAACTCTTCCAAGAGGCCTTGCATGCGAAGGGATTTCACCATGTCGCGTGCAATTTCTTCGGTGACGGGGGCGGGTCGGAATGCAACGTCTTTGATGACCTCAGCCATAATTCCGCCGACACCGAGCATGACCGTTGGTCCGAATTGCTGGTCCACCAAAAGGCCGGCAATGAGTTCGCGAGAGCCAGACACCATTGGCGCTACAAGGACATGAACATCACCATCTTCCGGACGGGCGGCAGCAAGAAGATCAGTGGCTGCCTGACGAACTGATGATGCATCTCCTAGACGAAGACGGACGAGACCACGTTCCGTCTTGTGCGCAATTTTGTCGCCACCCAATTTCGCTACAACGGGATATCCCAGCGATTCAGCCGCAGCGACAGCTTCTTCTGCAGTGTGCACCTGATGCTCAGACGCAAAAGGGACTCCGTAGGCAGAGAGAAGTTGCTTCGAGGCGACTTCGGAAAGGGTGTTGGAAGATTCTGTAGACACGGCTACATACCGTAGTCATTCAGACCGGTTCCGAAGGGCTGAATCCCCTATCGAGCTGTGTGTTTCACAATGTGGGACGCAATGTCCCCTGCAAGCTCCCCAATACACAGGTGCCCTGCTGGAAGAGATATCAATGTGGCGTTACTGACGGTTTCAGCAATCTGCTCTGACTTCGAGATATCAACCCATCGATCCTGCAATCCGCCCATGACCAAACATGGGGCCGTGATTTTGCTGAGGGACTCTTCAATATTCACTCGAATATCAAGCTCAAGGTGAGCATCTGATCCTGGTTGCACAGTGGTGGCAGCCATCGCGACGGCACCCTCCCACATTGGTTCAATTACTTCAAGGGTCGCTGCCGTATAGCCATCAACTAACGCATAGCGAATAAACATGTCTGGGCCGATAGCGATGAGTCGACGCCACAGGTCAAAAGTTCCACGCATGCGCGCATCGCTCTGAGACCAACCGCACAATGATGTAACTGTCTCCACGTGGGCGTAATGGCGAGCAGCGAAATACAAGGCAGACACTGCACCAAGTGAGTATCCAGCGACGTGAAACTTCTCGTGTCCTAGGTGCTGCATTAATGCAAGCGCGTCATCAACAATTTCGTCGAGTTCGATTGGGCTGGTTGGCATATCGGATTCACCCGAACCCGGAAACTCAAACACAATCCAAGTACGGGCCTCAGTGCATGCATCACGAACTTGATCCCATGCATTCGCTGCCTGTGTTGTTCCGTGAAAGGCCAGAATCGCTGGTCCTTCGCCGTTGATGGAATATCCGATGTTTCGACCATTGTGTTGG
>CALBSD010000125.1 GCA_937927625.1 uncultured Actinomycetes bacterium
AGCCCGATGAGGTGTACAACCTCGGCGCAATTTCGTTCGTTGCTATTTCTTTCGGCCAGGCAGAGCACACCTCCAACATCACCGGTTTGGGCGTGCTGCGCATGTTGGAAGCCATCCGCATGGTGGGCGGGTCAGAGAACAACCCCATCCGCTTTTACCAGGCATCTTCATCAGAGATGTTCGGCAAGGTGCGCGAGGTTCCTCAGACTGAACTGACGCCATTCCACCCGCGTTCGCCATACGGTTGCGCAAAGGTGTTCGGCCATGACATCACGGTGAACTACCGCGAGAGCTACGGCATCTACGCATGTTCTGGCATCCTGTTCAACCATGAAGGACCCCGTCGCGGTCTTGAGTTCGTGACTCGTAAGATTTCCAATACTGCAGCTCGCATCAAGTTGGGTGTTGAAAAAGAACTCGTCATGGGCAACCTTGACGCAAAGCGCGACTGGGGTTACGCAGGTGACTACGTGCGCGCAATGTGGATGATGTTGCAGCAGGATCAGCCCGACGATTACGTCGTGGCTACTGGCGAGACGCACTCCATTGAAGAGTTCCTCACTCTTGCATTTGAAGAAGTCGGTCTTGACGATTGGCGTAACTATGTTCGCCAGGACCCACGTTTCTTCCGTCCTGCAGAAGTTGATCTTCTCATTGGTGATCCAACAAAGGCTCGCGAAAAGCTTGGTTGGGTGCCTGAGGTCGATTTCAAGTCACTCGTCAGCATGATGGTGCAGAACGATCTCGCTCTCGAAACCGCACGTCTGAAGAACTAGTTCATCTCTTTCATGCGCTCGCGAAGAGCGTAAGAGAAAATTGCAAGCGCAATGGCCGAGCCGGCAACAAGGCCGAGCTCCACGCGTAAGAACAAGTCTTTACTTGCAAATGTTGTGACTGCGAAGAACGTCACCATGGACGACAACCATCCGATGGCGACCCAACGATGACTGTGTAATGCGATGACTGCTTGTGCAACTGCAATAGCAAGCATGTAGAGACCACTCGACAATGCAAGAAGAGTCAACGTGCGGCGATCTAGTCCGCCGTCGTACATAATCTTGAGAGCCCAAGGCCCCAGAACTGCAGCCCCCGCAGTGCCAAGAATCGCTACGCCAGCAACAACTTTCATTAACAAGCTGAGACCATGGCGGAACTCATCATGGTCGCCCTTTGCTGCAAGGCGAGCGAGACGTGGCAACAAGGACGCTTGTACTGCTTGAAACAGGAACAATGGTACGCGCGCCATCAACACACCATTGCCGAATGCGGTGACCATAGATGCTTGCCCAGCGCTTGCGAGGATGTCGACACCGATTGGGCCGGCATTGACGAGAGCTGCAGCCATGATGGAGCCAAGCAGTAGCCATCCCAAGTTGGGAGTGAGTTCTGCATATGTTGCCTCGGGGCCTTCTTCGGTGTGCGTCTCGCCCCGAAAGAACACAACGGCGACGGCAACGAGCGGGGACAATGCAACCGCTAATGCGTAAGGTCCAACAGAAGTGATATTCAGCTGCCACAAGACGATGCAGGCGATGATTCGTACAGCGCCGTCCACACCCATGATGGTGCCGTACGCAACGAAGCGGCCTGAACCTGACGCAATGCCTCGTGACATGTGCAAAGGTGCGTACGCAACAATCGTGAACACCAATGCGATGGTGACAATCCAATAGCCCTCAAACATATGGCTGGTGAGAAGCGGTGAGAGTGCCGCAACAAGAACGATGAGGATTGAGGCAAGTCCGAATGCAAGTGGTGCCATCTTCTTGACGACTGGAAGTCCACCTTGATGGAGGGCGCGACGATGTGCGAGCGCACGTCCGAGTTCTTGTTCGATGGGAAGAAGAAAGCCGGGGACTAGAGCAAAGGTGATGAACCACAAAGCCACAATGGGCTTGAAGTGCTCTTTGCCCAACGCAAGTTGGCCCACTTTGAAAAATGCATACGAAGTGATGCCGGAGATGAAAAGTCCGATGCCCACGGGGATTGTTCCTTCGGGCAGTGGAGCCTTCTTGAAATCAGTAGATGGGGGAGTTTTGAATGCCTCGGTCACGTAGGAAGGCTAGTTGCGATGCTCTTGGTGGGGGATGTACCCCACCAATGCTTTACTGCGCGGTGTTGACGCGAGCCTTCACAGATTCAACGAGTTCACGACGTCGAACTTGAGCCTTCTGAAAGCCAAGAACCGCAAATCCAATAGCGGTGTAACCAACTTCAGTGGCCTGCTTCACGACGGGGTGTGAAAGTACAACAGCGGGGTTGACACGGCTGAGGTCGACGGATGTGAGATCAATGGAGTGCAGTTGCGGAATGCTGAACTTTGGCAAGTCCACCTTCGGAAGCTTGTCGAGGGGCAACTTGTCCACGCCAGGGATAGTGATCTTGGAAAGGTCGATGGAGGGGAGCGAGATTCGGGGCAACTTCGTCATGCCCCCAGCGTATCCACAAGTGCTAACTATTGCTAGCACTCTGCTGTCTGCCGTGTGTCACAAGGGTTCGCCACCGCTGCCTCGGGGGCTCCTGGGCCTGGCACTAGCCTCGCAGGGGCGTGTCAGAGCCACAGGTTTCCCCTTCCCAGCCCCCCGTGGTGGCCGTCATGGTCATTCACGAGCCGGGGGACTGGTTGACAGAGTCCCTTCGGGGTCTCGCCTCGCAGGACTACGTCTCTCTTCAAGTACTTGCGCTGGTCACAGGAACAAGTGAGAACGCGGGGTCCCGAACGGTTCTGGACACCATCGAGACCGAACTGCCGAATGCGGTCGTGCGCTACCTGGGTTCTAACCCTGGATACGCCGCGGCGTGTAACTCGGTATTGCAATTAGTGCAAGGTGAAAGTGGCTTCTTTTGCTTCTTGCACGACGACGTTGCACTTGCACCCAATGCGATTTCACTGATGGTGGAGGAGTTGTATCGATCGAACGCTGGCGTCGTTGGTCCAAAGATGGTGCATTGGGAAAACCCAACGATGATTCAATCCGTTGGCAATGCTGTCGACCGTTTTGGAGTTGAGTTGCCGTATGCCGATGACGGCGAACTTGATCAGGAACAACATGATGCGGTACAAGACGTTTTTGTACTCCCCAGCTCTTGCCTCTTGGTTCGCGCAGACCTTTTCCGTGAAGTCGGCGGATTTGATGCAACGCTTCATTCGTCAGGAAACGACTTAGACCTCTGCTGGCGAATGCACACGACGGGTGCCCGAGTTGTCGTGGTGCCAAGTGCAGTTGCTCGACATCGTGAATCGATGCTGGAACGGGCCGAGGAATGGTTCCAATACACCGATACGGAAATTGAAAGTACGCGGATTCGAACGGCTGTGGCCCTGTCGTCACGAGCGCAATTGCCGTTCATCGTGGTGGAGTTAGCTCTACTGACTCTCGTTCGTGGTGTTCTACTGTTGTCAACCGGTCGTGCGGCGCGCGCGTGGGCAGAAGTGCGTGCAGTGTTGTCTCTTCCGTTTGGAATACCTGAGATCAAACATCGACGCGATGCCGCACATGAATACCGTGCGGTGGACGGCGATGAAATTCGCGCTCTTCAGCTTCGTGGCACCTCGCACCTCGCGTCCTACTTCCGTCGTCGTGCACGCCGCGCTGGTCTTGCACAGGCTCAGTTGCCGAGTGAAATGCGTGAAGCTGCACCACGCGGTTCCTACGTGCTGTGGAGCACCCTGATTGTCTTGCTCATCATTGGTTCGCGATCATTGTTATTGCATGGTTCGGTATCTGTTGGACAAATGGTTCCCTTCTCTTCATCAGTGCACGATTTGTTGACGTCATATTCATCCGGATGGTGGGGCGCAGGTTTTGGACAGGTCTCTTCCTTGCCAACGGGTGTTGCGCTGACTGCAGTTGCTGGTGCAACAACTTTCGGCAATATGGGACTCGCCAATACATTGATGATTGTTTTGCTGCCCTTTGTCGGATGGTTAGGCGCATGGCGTTTCGCCTCGGTCATGGGCACACGTGGAGCACGTATTGCTAGTGCAACGGCTTACGCAGCAGTGCCGTTGGGGTACGCGGCTATTGCGTCTGGACGTTGGGGCGCATTATTGCTGTATGCGCTCGCACCGTGGATGTTGCATCTCCTCCGCATGCTGGTGGGCCATGCCGACATCAGCGATGTACGTCCAACGGAAGCGATGGTGTTTGTTGATCCATCGGTATGGCGTCGTTGGTTTGCGACTCTTGTCTTGTTGGTGGCGGTTACATTCGCGTTTGAACCAGGTGTTGTCATTGTTCTGCCGTTTATTGCTGGGGTGATTGGCACAACAACATTGGCGCAAGGCCTCAATATTCGGTGGGCAGGTCGATGGGTTGGTATCTCATCATTGGCTGTGCTCTCAGGTGTTGCTCTCAACTTGCCATGGGCAGGTACGTATATCCGCCACGGCTGGTGGGAAGCGATTGTGGGTGCGCCTGTTGACTCCGGTCGCAACATTGGTCTGTGGGGTCTTGCACGTTTTGCTGTTGGCGGTTTTTCCCTTTCTGTGCTGTCAATAGCGCTCTATGCAGCAGTCATTGGCGCACTGTTCTTGGTGCGAGGTGCGCGCGCAACGTGGGCACTTCGCGGTGCCACGTTGGTTGTTGCAGGACTTCTCCTTGCTGTTCTCGATGACGCCGCATTGTTTCCAGTTCACTTAGTGGAGCCAGGCGTGATGCTCGTGCCGGTGGCATTGGGTATTGCAATGTGTGCGAGTGCAATGGGCGCGTCACTTGCCTTGGACCTCAATCGTGGTCGCCTTAGTTGGCGTCAGCCGCTTGGTGCATTGGTGGGGCTTGCTTTCGCAGTGGGACTATTTCCCACCGCGGTAAACGCCATCGATGGTTCCTGGCATCAACCCTCATTAGCCCTGCCACAATTGTTGGCGCAGCTACCTGATGCGCAGACTGCTGGCAACTATCGCACGTTGTTCATTGGTGATTCTCGAGTGTTGCCAGGCGCTCCAATCAACTTCGGATGGGGTATTGGATATTCAGTAGTAAACGGAGCAACTCCATCTGTTGATGAATATTGGGAAACACCTCCGACGCGCGCACGTGACAATGCAGTTGCTGCGATGTACGGAATTGTGCGCGGACAAACAGCGCGCGCAGGTCGTCTCTTGGCTCCACTTTCAGTTCGTTACATCGTTGTACCCATCATTGATGGTGGGCAGTCAACTCGCTCACATCCAATTGCTGAACCTGCTGGTCTGGTTGAAGCGTTATCGCGTCAATTAGATCTTCGCCGCCAGTTTGCATCACCTGATCTCGTTGTATTCGAGAACACCGCATGGGTTCCTGTGCGCTCTGTATTGACAGATGTAGGGGCAGAGAGCAGCAAGCTGGCTGGCGCTACCTCGATGATCGCAGCCGATATTGGGGGCGCAGCATCGTTGCCTTCGGTGAATCGCGCCGATGCATCAGAGACGGCAGATGTTGCTGCGGGCACAGTGCATATCGCAGTTCCTTTCACTTCCCGTTGGAAGTTGACAGTCAATGGTGCAGAAATTCCTGCTCGCCCTGCTTTCGGTCTCACCACTGCCTTTGATGTTGAAAAGGCTGGCCGTGCAACGGTTTCCTATTCAAGTACAACGATTCATGCAATGTTGATTTTGCTCCAGTTTGTTGCATGGTGCACGGTGTTGTTTATTGCGATGTCACGTCAAAAGTTCTCATTGCGCCGTTCACGGCCAGCGCAAGCCATTGTCATCAATGAGCCAGCAATCGTGATGAGCGAGGGTGGTCAGCAATGAACATCGTTCGACGCATTATTGGTACAGCGCTCATTGTTGCGGCTGGTGTGGGAGTAGTGGCTATCGATAAGCAGGGTGGCACTACCCAAGACGGGGCCGCATCTGCACTGGTGACCCTGGGTGGATTTCCTCAAGCGGCATCGGGAAGCCGAATCAGTACTTCCTGGTTCTGCCCCGGAGCGGCAGCAGGTGACGGTCTTGATGCCGCAACAGTTGTTTTTGCGAACCCGAGCGACGTTGCAATCACGGCGTCTCTCAGTCTGTTGAGCGATGCACCAGCGGAGAATCAGAACATTTCGGTTCCGGCGCGCAGCCGATTGTCTGTTGACATTCTGCATGGCCGTTCAGTAGGTGTTGTTGTTCCAGTCGTAGAGATCATTGGTGGAGTTGGAACCGTGGAGCAACAGTTGGTGTATGCCGCTGGCGACGTGACGTCACAATGTGTTTCGCAAACAAGCAACACGTGGTATTTCGCAGACGGTTTCACCGCAGAAGGTTCCTCTCAACGAATTGTTCTCTCGAATCCGTTTCCTGACAGTGCGGTAGTCAACGTTTCTTACACCACAGCCGAAGGTCGACGTACTCCTGCAAATTTGCAAGGTGTCATCCTGACCGCGCATTCGGCAAAGAGCATTTCAATGTCAGACGTTGGTGCTGCGAACGAATCCAGAATTGCCGTTGAAGTGACTGCTTCCACAGGGCAAATTATTGCCTCTCGAATGCAGCACTACATCGGTGGTGGACGGCTTGGTTATTCCACCACCGTCGGTATCCCAGAGGCGTTGAGTGACTGGTGGTTTACGTCGGGGCGAACTGGCCCGCAAGTCGCCGAACAGCTTGTTGTTTTCAATCCATCCGAAAACGATGCTCAGTTAAATGTCGCATTCTTCGGTGCAGGTATCACTAACGGCGCATCCTCGGATCAAGCGAATGCCGCAGCACTTCCGTCTGAAGCGGTGGACATTCCTGCTGGTGGAATCGTGTACATCAACACAGACAACATTGCGGATCTTCCAAAGGGGGACCATGCGATGGTTGTTTCGACTCTGAATAATTCTCACGTTGTTGTGGAGCATGTTCTCAGTCAACGCACTGGTGGAAGTTCGTTCACTGCAATCACTAATGGAATTCCTGGTGGCCTCGTTGCAACAAACTGGAGAATCCCCAGTGGTCTAGCAAAGGGCGCGCGCAATGCACTCAGCATTTTGAATACCACTGCTACCGATGGGACGTTCACTGTCTCTGCGGTCGGCCCTGGTGGCCTTCTCGAACTACCGAACTTGGTGAACGTGCCATTGGGTGCAGCGTCATTAATAAGTCTTGATGTTCCCGACGGCTTGAACGAGGGCGAAGTGGTCATTACTGCGACGGTCCCCGTTGCTGTGCAACGTCGCACGACACGTGGCCATGGTCTCGTAGGGTTTGGCATTGTGGGTGCGTTGCCGGTGAGGGAGAAATAATGCAAGTTCTTCTTGTGGCCATTGCAATGGCTGTTGCCCTTGCTGTCGCCATGGTGTTGCGCCGTCGTGCTGCGGACGCTCCCACGCAAGGTGGATTCCAAATTCCTACACAACTTGATCGCGGAGACTTTGTGGCACCAGATGCGCCATGGCTTGTTGCGATCTTCACTTCGTCAACGTGCGACGCATGTGCCGATGTTGCGACCAAGGCAATGGTGTTGACATCGAGCGATGTGGCAGTGCAGCGGATTGATTACATCGACAACCCGGAGATTCATAAGCGCTACAAGATTGATGCAGTCCCTACATTGGTGATTGCCGATAATCGTGGCGTCGTGCAAAAGGGTTTCCTTGGACCGATGAAGGCTCAGGACCTGTGGGCCGCTGTCGCTGAATGCAGAGAGCCAGGCTCAACGCCAGACCCTTGCCATGGTGGTTCAGAGCATTCGCACTAAGCGAGTGACTTATGCGTCAGCAGATGTTGGCGCTTCGAGTGCTTCTTGCACCAACTTGCCAACTGTTGCTCCATCGATGGTTTCGTCTTCGATGAGCTTTGCTGCAACGAGTTCAAGTCCCTTGAGGTGGCGAGTCAGCACTTCATGCGCGCGCTGTTCTTGCTCATGCAAGATGCGAGAGGTTTCTTCGTCCAGCAATTGCGCAGTATGGTCGCTCACTTCGCGGCCGCTAGTCATGAGGTCTTCACCAAGGAAGACCTGCTGCTGGCTATTCCATGCCATCGGACCAACTTTGTCGGACATGCCCCATTCACGCACCATGCGGCGCGCAATAGATGTTGCTTGTTCCAGGTCGTTCGCAGCGCCAGAGTTCAAGTGTCCAAACACAATCTTCTCGGCAACACGACCACCCATGGCCTTGCAGATGAGGTCTTCGAAGTATTCACGCGAGTACGTGTGGCGCTCTTCTGGCAATGTCCACGTGACACCCAAAGCCATTCCGCGCGGAAGGATGGTGACCTTGTGCAGCGGATCGGAGTGGGGAAGAACTACGGCAAGAATTGCGTGACCACTTTCGTGAATAGCAGTGGCGCGCTTTTCCTCAGCATTGAGAACAAGGCTTTCGCGGCGCGCACCCATGACAACGCGGTCACGTGCATTCTCGAAGTCAATGCGCTCAATAAACGCAGAACCGCGACGCACTGCAAAGAGTGCAGATTCATTCACCAAGTTGGCAAGGTCTGCACCAGACATACCCGGTGTTGCCTTTGCCATGGTCTCGAGATCAACGTCGGTGCCCATGCGCTTATCGCGTGAGTGCACCTTCAAGATTGCAAGACGTTCTTCGTACTCAGGGAGCGGCACCACGATCTGACGATCGAAACGACCAGGACGCAAGAGTGCTGGGTCGAGAATGTCGGGGCGGTTAGTTGCCGCGAGAATCACAATGCCTTCGGTGGTTTCAAATCCATCCATCTCGGCCAGCATCTGGTTGAGAGTTTGCTCACGCTCATCGTGACCGCCACCAAGACCTGCACCGCGCTTACGGCCAATGGAGTCGATTTCGTCGATGAAGATGATGGCCTTGCCCATTTTGCGGGCTTGCTGGAAAAGGTCGCGGACGCGACTTGCGCCAACGCCGACAAACATTTCCATGAAGTCAGATCCAGTAACTGAGAGGAAGCCGACGCCAGCTTCGCCAGCAACGGCACGCGCAAAGAGGGTTTTACCGGTACCTGGAGGACCAACGAGCAAGATGCCTTTTGGAACGCGTGCGCCAATTTCTTTGAAACGCTCGGGCATGCGAAGGAAATCAACAACTTCTTTGATTTCAAGTTTGACGCCGTCATAGCCAGCAACATCAGCAAAGGTGGTGGAGGGCTTGTCGGCTTGATATGTCTTTGCTTTGCTGCGGCCAACAGACATGATGCTGCCGGCTTGGCCCATTGCTCGGCGCTGCATCCAGATAAAGAATCCAATGACAAACAGGAATGGCAACACGATGGGCAAAAGGCTGGTGAGCCAGTTGGGCTGCGGAGTCTTGAAGTTGTAGTCAACGTTGTATTGCTTGAGCATCGCCTCGTCGGCGTCGCTGAGTTGCATTGCGCCAGTGGTGGTGAACTTTCCACCATTAGTAAGGACGCCTGAGATGACATTGGTGGAGTTATTGATGGTCACGTTCTTGACGTTGCCGTCTTGTACTTGCACCAAGAACTCTGTGTAGCTCAGTTTCTCGCCAGTGGAAGGGGAGACAAACTGGCTGCCGAATGCCAGCAGAACAATCGCGGCGATGATCGCCCAGATAGCCCACTTGGGCATCGGTGGTTTGCCGTCGGTGCCTGGCTTCTGATCGCGCATGCCTTTTAAAGGATTGCGCGGTGGCTGGTTGCGTGGTGGAGGGGGCGGAGGGGGCATCTCGCTCATGTCCTCATGCTACGGGGGTGTTCTGTCGTAGTTCCTTCGGTATCGCCGATTTGAGGGGCTGTGATGAGTACCGTTTTCCACATGGCTAGGCAATGCACTCGTCAAGGCTGCGTTCATCATGCAACTGTGACCCTTACGTACCAATACGGGCGTTCACAGGTATGGCTGGACGACCTGTGGCCTGAACGGGACCCGCATTCATATGACTTGTGTGACCAGCATGCCAATCGCCTGAAGCCACCTTCGGGCTGGCATCTTGAGGACCGCCGTCAGCGTGTCCATGTATATGGCGCCGGCCGCCTCGCCGGCTGACCCATGAAAGCTGCAGGGCGTCGAAGCCCTGGTCTCGCCGAAGGCCTTGCAACGTGGATGGGCATGTATCTGGTGGCCTCTCTGGCGCAGGTTTTAGTACTTGGTCTCACCGGTAGGTCCAATAGTGACCAAACTCAGATTCCGATTTGGGCGACCGCAGTAGCGGTCTCGGCAATGTGGGCTGTATACCTCGCATCGGTTCCGCGTTTTCTTCCGTTTGATGAGCGACCTCTGCAAACATTGCTCAGGTCAACATTCACAACTCGGGATATAGCCATTGGGATCCCTCTTGGTGTTGCGTGTCAATACGTCTTAATGAACGTGGTGAACTGGCCGCTGACAAAATTCTTTCCTGACACGTTCTCATTTCACGAAATTTCACAACGCGCCACTGATATCTCCAACTCTGCGCCAGGGTGCTGGAAAATCTTGCTCGTCATTGTTGTGGTTGTTGGCGCCCCGATTGTTGAAGAAATTGTGTATCGCGGAGCAGTGCAGACCCATGTACAACGAACAGCAAGCACCACAGCTGCAATTGTCGGAACAGCAGTGTTGTTTGCTGCCATACACATGTCGCCCATTGAGTTCCCCGGACTCTTTGCATTTGCATTGGTGCTGGGATATTCGCGTCATAGGTCTGGCACACTTGGACTCTCGATTGTGACGCACATGGCGTTTAACGCTGCTGGCTTAGTACTTGTCCTTGTGAAGTAGGAAAAATGAATCTTGAAGAAGACATGCAAACGATTGATGACGTCGAAGTGATGGAGATATCCGGACGAGATTCTGATTGGGTAACCACCTTCAAATCCATGAGCACAACTGCGGTGGTGCTGGGCGCAACGCTCATCATCTTGTCAATCCTGCATCCAGGGCTCATTCTGAAGAACAACACCCCAACAGGCGGCGATATGGGTGCTCATGTATGGGGCCCTGCATATCTTCGAGACGTGTTGTTGCCGCATTGGCGTCTCACTGGCTGGAGTATGGATTGGTACTCCGGATTGCCCGCGTATCGCTTTTACATGGTGGTGCCAGCGCTCGCCATTGTGTTGCTCAATGTGGTGTTGCCATATGGCATCGCCTTCAAGATCATTGTTGTGACGGGTCTTGTTGCATTCCCGTTCTGCGTTCACTTCATGGGACGCATCGCAAAGTTGGCGTATCCACTTCCGGAGTTGATGGTCGTTGGCGCAACGATGTTCTTGCTTGATGAGAGTTTCACCATTTACGGCGGAAATATTGCGTCAACAATGGCGGGGGAGTTCTCGCACTCTATTGCGCTTGCTTTTTCTATAGTGGGCCTCGGACTCTTTGCACGAGTTCTTGATGACGGAAAGCATCGCGGATGGGCAGCAATTTTCATTGCGCTCTCTGCATTGAGCCACGGCATTGTGCTCCTGTTTGTTTTCGGTGGCGCCGTTGTGATGATGGCGTTGTATCGCGATCGTCAGCGTCTTCGCGCTGGTGCGCTCACACTTGGATGCGCTGTGTTGTTGTCTGCATTTTGGGTTATTCCATTTTTGGGTGGCCATGCATTCATGACAGACATGAAGTACGGATCTGAACCTGGTGGTGGCTCGTTCTCCTCAATGTGGGACATGTACTTTCCTCTAAATCCTCTATGGGATGTCGTGCTTGTTGTTCTTGCACTTGCTGGTTTCGCTGGTTCCATTGCGCGAAAGCGTCGCCTTGGCATCTGGATGGGTGTGTACATCCTCGTGCTGATGGTGGGCGTGAAAGTTGCGCAAGGTGGATTGCCGATTATCGGCCTGCTGTGGAACCCTCGCATCCTTCCGTTTATTTATCTTCTTCGTTACATGCTCGCTGCAATTGGTGTGTACGAAGTTGCTGCGTACCTCATGCGAGTTGTTGCCCTTGAGCGCCGCAAAGAGAATGTCTCTTCAACGCCACGAACAAGTGTTGGCACCTCCATTCTCTGGGTCATGACGCTGTTCTGTCTCGTCGTCATTGGTGTGCGCTATCAAGCGCTTCCGTTCGGAAAGTTGACGTCGAACGGTTCAACAACGAGCTATTCATGGGGCCCACTCAAGTTCCCCGCAAGTCGGGCGTTCAGCGATGGCTGGGCGCGTTGGAACTTTGAAGGGTACGAAGGAAAGACTTCATACGCCGAGTATCACGGTGTCGTCGAGAAAATGAAGTCCCTTGGAAATGATCCGGCACACGGATGTGGACGTGCATTGTGGGAGAACAATTCGGATCTCAATAAGTACGGCACGACCATGGCACTGATGTTGTTGCCGTTCTGGACCAAGGGATGCATTGGGTCCATGGAAGGTTTGTACTTTGAAGCTGCGGGTACAACTCCATATCACTTCATCGCGGCTGCAGCTCTCTCAAAGCAGAGCAGTAATCCAGTGCGAGAACTTCGTTATGACAACAACGATGCGGTGAAGGGCGTTGCATACATGCACTCGCTGGGCATTCGTTATTACATGGCCTACACACCAGAAGCGATTCAGAAGGCAGATGCTGAAGTTGAATTAACCAAAGCCGGTGTGAGTGGCCCATGGCATATTTACGAACTGCCAACGACCCTCGTCGAGCCACTCTCGATTCAGCCAGTCGTTGTTACTCCACGTTCTGGTGATCGTCGCGAACGTTGGTTAGAAATTGGTTCCTCGTACTTCCAGCACGCAGATGAGTGGAATGCTTTGCCAGTTGCAGAAGGTCCATCTTCTTGGCAGCACATTGATGTGAAAGCAGATCCCGATCGAAAGGTCGGCAACCCAGGTGACCCAGGTCATCAGGTGGACATAGTGGTTCCTCAACAAACAATCATAAAGACTGCCGTCGAGCCAGCGAAGGTGTCCAACATCAAGTTGGGTACCGAATCTGTTTCATTCTCTGTTGACAAGGTTGGTACACCCGTACTTATTAAGGTCAGTTACTTCCCTAACTGGCAGGTGTCTGGTGCGAAAGCTGTGTATCGCGCGGCCCCCAACATGATGGTCGTTATTCCCACAGAGAAAAACGTGCGACTTTCATATGAGCCTTCAACACTTGACAAATCTGCTTATCTTTTGACATTCATCGGAATTGTTTTTGTGGTCTTCTTGTTCCGTCGTCGTTTGCGTTATGGAACATCAATGCCTACAAGGTCTTCTGAAGGGTCATCATTCGACGAAGTCGACACCGATAGCCTCTAAATCGATGAGCACAGACCCTGCGGTTCTTGACCAAATTGTCAAGGCCTATGACGTGCGGGGCACCACTCCCGACGAAATGAATGACGATGTCGCATATGCGTTAGGTGTTGCGTTTGCTGAATTCGTTCGTGCACCGATGATCCTTGTTGCGCGTGATATGCGTGTCACGGGTGAATCATTAGCGGCTGCATTTGCTGAAGGTGCAATGTCCCGCGGCGCAGACATTGTGGATCTTGGTCTTGCAAGCACTGACCTTGTGTATTTCGCTGCCGGTTCATTGAATGCTCCCGGTGCAATGTTTACGGCCTCGCATAACCCAGCCCAGTACAACGGCATCAAGTTCTGTTTGTCGGGTGCTCGCCCTGTGGGAATCGATACCGGTCTTGCAGAGATTCGCGACACCGCTAAGAGCGTGCTCGCTGGAACTGGACCGTCACCCGTAGCGGTGGCAGGTACCAGTACTCAACGCGACATGTTGGACGCCTTCGCCGACCACGTGGTCTCGTTCATTGACATTGATGCAATTAAGCCAATGAAGATCGTGGCGGACACAGCAAACGGAATGGGTGGTCTCATCGTTCCGGTTGTCTTTGAACGTCTTCCCATGATTCAACTTGAAGTGATGTATCCCGAACTTGATGGTTCATTCCCGAATCATCCGGCAGACCCGATTCAGCCAGCGAACCAGCGTGATTTGCAAGCGCGAGTCGTGAGTGGCGGTTTTGATCTTGGTCTTGCATTCGATGGCGACGCAGACCGAGTCTTCGTTGTTGACGAACAAGGCCGCGGTCTCTCCGGCTCGACAACGACTGCGATTCTTGCTGCAGGCGTGTTGCGCGCACATCCTGGTGCAACGGTGCTGCACAACCTGATTTGTTCTCACAGCGTTCCCGAAGTCATTCAGGAAAATGGTGGAGTTCCTGTTCGCACAAAAGTGGGGCACAGCAACATCAAGCAAGTGATGGCCGAGACCGGCGCGGTCTTCGGTGGCGAACACAGTGCGCACTATTACTTCTTGGATAACTACCGCGCGGACTCTGGCATCATCGCCACGATGTTCATGTTGCAAGAGCTCTCTCGCACCGATTCTCCGCTGTCCGTGTTCCGTCAGCCATTCGAGCGCTACGAGGCGAGTGGTGAGATCAACACCAGTGTTCGTGACGCACAAGAAGTGATGAAAGCAGTCTCTGAGAAGTACAGCGCGTTCCCTCAGGACTGGATTGATGGACTCACTGTTGAATGTGGCGATTGGTGGTTTAACCTTCGTCCATCAAATACTGAACCATTGCTTCGACTCAACCTTGAAGCAGCAACCCGCGATGAATGCGACAATCATGTCGCTGAAGTCCTCTCATTGGTGACATCGATCTGACATGAATAACAACGACAAGGACGAACTCTTGAACATCGACCCATCCCTTCTTGCCATCCTTGCGTGCCCGGAAGACAAAGGTCCGTTGTGGTTCATTGAGTCCGAGAATCTGCTGTACAACCCGCGTTTGAAGCGTTCGTACCCAGTGATTGACGGCATCCCCGTGATGTTGGTCCAGGAATCCAGCTCTGTCAGTGACGCAGAACACCAGCGTTTGCAGGGAATCATCTCTGCACAGGGACTCAATCCCACCTTCAACGCCTAGGTATTGGCTAGGGTAATCACCCGTTCGGGCTGATTAGAGCGGTGCCAGTTGGCCCCAGCCCCGAGCGTTTCCATACTCGACAACGTTGTTGAGTTGACTCTAAGGAGCCCCAATGTCCAATCTCGCTGCGCGTCGTGATTATCGCGTCGCAGACCTCAGCCTTGCACCATTCGGTCGTAAGGAAATCCACCTCGCTGAACATGAGATGCCCGGCCTTCGTTGGTTGCGTAAAGAATTCGGTGCGTCAAAGCCATTGAAGGGTGCTCGCATCTCTGGCTCATTGCACATGACCATTCAGACTGCAGTTCTCATTGAGACACTTGTTGAACTTGGTGCAGAAGTGCGCTGGGCAAGCTGCAACATTTTCTCCACACAAGATCACGCAGCTGCTGCAGTTGTCATCGGTCCTAACGGAACCCCAGAAGACCCGCAGGGTGTCCCCGTGTTCGCTTGGAAGGGCGAGACACTTGAGGAGTACTGGTGGTGCACCGAGCAGATGATGACATGGCCTGACGGCAACTTGCCAAACATGATCCTCGACGACGGTGGCGACGCAACATTGCTCGTGCACAAGGGTGTTGAATTTGAAAAGGCTGGCGCAGTGCCAGACCCAACAAGCGCATCGAACCCAGAACTCGCTCTCATTCTTGGTCTGTTGCAGCGCTCGCTGAAGACAGAACCAACGAAGTGGACAGAAATGGCTGCATCCATCAAGGGTGTTACCGAAGAGACCACCACTGGTGTGAAGCGTTTGTACAAGATGGCAGAAAAGAATGAGCTTCTTTTCCCAGCAATCAACGTGAACGACTCAGTGACGAAGAGCAAGTTTGACAACCTCTACGGTTGCCGTCACTCACTCATCGACGCAATCAACCGCGCCACAGACGTCATGATCGCCGGCAAACTTGCAGTCGTTTGTGGCTACGGAGACGTTGGCAAGGGTTGTGCACAGAGCCTTCGTGGTCAGGGTGCACGCGTCATCGTGACGGAAATCGACCCCATCAACGCATTGCAGGCTGCAATGGAGGGTTACGAAGTCAACACTCTCGAGTCCGCACTTGGTGAAGCTGACATCTTCGTGACCGCAACAGGTAACGAAGCAATCATCACCGCCGACCACATGGCCGGCATGAAGCACAACGCAATTGTGTGCAACATCGGCCACTTTGACAATGAAATCGACATGGCTGGTCTTGCACGTAGTGGTGCAACACGCGATGAACTCAAGGCTGGCACCGACCTTTGGTCGTTCCCTGATGGCCATGCTGTCATCGTTCTTGCAGAAGGCCGTCTTGTAAACCTTGGTTGTGCAACTGGTCACCCATCATTCGTGATGAGTTGTTCTTTCAGCAACCAGGTCATCGCACAGATCGAGTTGTTCAACAACCTTGAGAAGTACCCATTGGGTGTGTACGTGTTGCCGAAGCATCTTGACGAAAAGGTTGCTCGTGCACACCTTGACGCACTTGGTGTGAAGCTCACACAGCTCACTGATGGTCAGGCCGAATACATGGACATGGACCCTGCAGGTCCGTTCAAGCCAGATCACTACCGTTACTAAGAACTACTCGTTCTAAAAAAGGCCCGGATGACTCAGTCATCCGGGCCTTTTGCATTATCGAGTTACTGTTCGACTGCTTCGCCCTCAGCCGCAACCACTTGTGCGTTTGACATGCGGAACAGCTTCAACGTGATCTGTACAAGTGGCCCGATGCCAAAAGCGAAGACGAAGGTTCCGAGTCCGATCTTTCCGCCGAGGAAGATTCCGATGATCATCACACTGACTTCCACCACGGTGCGTGCAAGTCGCACGCTGATGCCGAAGCGCTTATTGAGTCCGAGCATGAGCCCGTCGCGCGGACCAGAACCAAGTTCGGCGCCGATGTAAAAGCCCGAGCCTGCAGCAATGAACAACATGCCTGCCGCCATGAATGCAATACGAACGGCAATGTTCGATGAATCTGGCAATAGGTCCTGAGCGATGTTCTCAACAAGTCCAATCTCTACTGCATTCAAGATGGTGCCGATTCCGGGACGAAGACGAAGAGGAATCCACAGAAGCAAAACAAAGAACGCAACGATGATGAGCACCGTTCCGAGACCGAGCCCCGTGTGTTTCGAAACTCCAGAGTGGAAGACGTCCCATGGGGGAACGCCCAACTTTGATTTCACAAAGAACGCGATTCCCATGCCGAAACATGCCAGGCCTGTCACACATCGCAGGAGTCGCTCAATGGTGCGCTCACGAAGTGGGCGAGGGGTGACAGCAGGGGATGAGGACATGGGAATACACCGTACAGAAATGTTGCAAGCACCAGATGGACATTTAACTGTTGTCGAATATCTGGGGCTCTTTGAACATGTCGGCGACGTTCGCGAAGCAATTCTGCAACTCAAATATCAAGAGAAGACGAATGTCGCGGCGACATTGGCAACAAAGGTGCTGCATGAGTTGCCAGTCGGTGAGAAATGCGATGTTGTGACGTGGGCGCCAACGACATCACAACGACGACAAACGCGTGGCTTTGATCAGTCCGAATTGATTGCCCGTCATCTTTCCGCACATCTAGGTGTCCGACATGCTCGGCTCTTGCGTAGAGACAACAAAGGCCGCCAGACAGGGAGCGGGCGAAATGAACGATTGGCACGACCATCGTTTGTGGCGCGACCGCGGCTACATGGTCAGTCCGTTTATGTCATCGACGATGTGATGACAACAGGTGCCACGTTGCGCGCTGCAGCCGAAGCATTAGTAGACGCGGGCGCGAGCCAGGTGCGATGTATCGCTGTTAGTTGGGTGAAGTGATTACAACAAACCCGTGAGTGCACGTGCGGTTGCGATTGCGCCACTTGCATCTTCTTCTACCCACACGCCGTGCATGCCAATTGCATTTGCAGCATCAACATTCGCGCGCAGGTCGTCGAGGAACGCGGTGCGGTCTGGTGTTGCACCAATGCGGTTCATCGTGAGGTGATAGATCGCCGGGTTCGGCTTGCGCATCTTCACTTCATGACTATCGACGATGGTGTCGAAGACGGAATCAAAGTCCATGAGTGGCCACCACATCTCGCGGAACTCTTTGACGTTGTTTGTGAGGATGCCAATCGGAAGCCCTGCGGCTTTGAGGTCATGGATGAAAGCAACCATCTCATCATTGAGTTGGAAATTAAATGCAGCACCTCCGGCGGCGGGGGTGGGGGCGGGAACAGTTGCGACGATGCCGGCCGCGTCGAGCATGTCCTTGGTGATCGCACGACATTCCGCCATGGTGATTTCGCCACGCTCGAGGCGGTGCCATTGGTGATCGGTATCAAGGTGGTGTGGCCCCATGACGATTTCTGCAACGACAGCGGGGTCATGGTCGGGGTAGCGCCGTGTGAAGTCGCGGGGTCCGCCGTTCTTCATAATGACCCCACCCAGGTCGAAGATGACTGCGTCCACTGCTCTTTGGCTCATAAATAGGAAGTCTTACCGTCTTCTTAGTCTTCCTGCGAACTGGCTCAGAGGGGTCCACAGATAGGATTAGACCCACATGAAAGTTCTCGATCGCGTCCTCAGGGCTGGCGACGGCAAGCGGGTGAAGGCCCTGCAGAGCCTCGTTCCCGAAATCAATGCCCTTGGCCCAGCAATGGAGGCTCTCTCAGATGTTGCCTTGAAGGGCAAGACGGCGGAGTTCCGTGCCCGATTGGCACAGGGAGAGACTCTCGACGACATCTTGGTGGAGGCATTCGCAGTCGTTCGCGAGGCATCCTTCCGCGTCATTGGTCAGCGCCATTTCGATGTGCAGCTCATGGGCGGAGCAGCACTCCACTTCGGATGGGTTGCCGAAATGAAGACCGGTGAAGGAAAGACCCTTGTCTCTACCTTGCCCGCGTATCTCAATGGTTTGTCGGGCAAAGGTGTTCATGTCATCACGGTGAACGACTACCTCGCGCGATTCCATGCTGAGTGGATGGGTCGTATTCACCAGTGGTTGGGACTCAGCGTCGGTCTCGTCATCCCAGGCCTTCGTGAGTCTGCAGCGCAGAAGCGCGAAGACTACGCATGCGACATCACGTATGGCACCAACAATGAGTTCGGTTTTGATTACCTCCGCGACAACATGGCGGGCTCGCTGTTGGACAAGGTGCAGCGCGGCCACAACTTCGCCATTGTTGACGAAGTGGACAGCATCCTCATCGACGAAGCTCGTACTCCTCTGATCATCTCGGGTCGTTTGGCTGATGCAGCGGCCATGTATTACAAGTTCTCTTCCATCGTGCGCACATTGCAGCGTGATGTTGACTACGAAGTAGACGAATCAAAGCGCATTGTCTTCCCAACAGAAGCGGGCGTCGAGAAAGTGGAAAAAGAACTTGGTCTCGAGAACTTGTACGACTCCGTGCAGCAAAACCTTGTGCACCAGTTGTCCGTCGCATTGAAGGCGAAAGAGTTGTATCGCCGCGACAAGGATTACATCGTTGATTCGGGTGAAGTAAAGATTGTTGACGAATTCACCGGACGTGTTCTTGAGGGACGCCGCTGGAGCGAAGGTATTCACCAAGCGGTGGAAGCCAAGGAAGGACTTCGTATTAACGAAGAGAACCAAACGCTCGCCACGATTACGTTGCAGAACTACTTCCGCATGTACGACAAATTGGCTGGAATGACAGGTACTGCTCAGACCGAAGCTGCAGAACTTGTAAATACCTACGACCTGCAGGTCGTTCCCATTCCAACAAACCGTGCGCTCCTGCGTGTGGATGAGGCAGACCTCATTTACAAGTCTGAAGTTGCCAAGTACGCCGCAGTTGTTGAAGACATTGTTGAGCGTCATGCAAAGGGTCAGCCCATCTTGGTCGGAACCATCAGCGTTGAAAAGAGCGAGTACCTCTCGCGCGAATTGACAAAACGCGGCATTCGTCATGAAGTGTTGAACGCAAAGCAGCACACTCGTGAAGCACAGATCGTCGCTCAGGCAGGTCGTCTTGGTGCAGTCACCGTTGCAACCAACATGGCCGGGCGCGGTGTTGACATTCTCTTGGGTGGAAACCCAGAGCTTCTTGCTCGTCAGCAAGTGCTTGCAGAAGGCGTTGACCCCAGCGTGATGGTTGATGAGTTTGCATTGCCTGCGCCACTCGAGCAGTTGCATGAAGACTTCCAGAATGCACGTCGTGCGGCACTTGCTCGCTACGAGGAATTGTTGCCTCTGCACAAAAAAGAATGTGCAGAAGAAGGCACAAAGATTCGCGAACTCGGTGGCTTGTACGTCCTTGGTACGGAACGTCACGACAGCCGTCGTATCGACAATCAGTTGCGCGGTCGTGCGGGTCGCCAGGGCGATCCTGGCGCAAGCCGTTTCTACTTGTCGCTTGACGACGAACTCATGCGTTTGTTCGCCACCGGTGCTTTGTCATGGGTGATGGGTCGCGCACTTCCAGACGATGAAGCGATTGAAGCAAAGATGGTGACCAAGGCCATCGAACGCGCACAGTCAACTGTGGAACAGCGCAACGGAGAAATTCGTAAGAACGTGCTGAAGTACGACGAAGTCATGAACGAGCAGCGCAAAGTGATTTACATGCGCCGCGACCAGATTCTCTCCGGTGCAGACCTCAAGGCTGCCGCGATGGAGTATTTGGCCGAAGCTGTGGACTCGCTCATCGATGCATATTGTGTCTCTGAAGCGTCTGACGAATGGGACCTGGAAGGTCTTGCGCAGGAACTGCGCACGTACTGGCCCGCCACCGTCAGTGAAGTCAACATTGGTCTGTGCCACAGCACCGATGCGGTCTATGACTTGGTCATGGCTGATGCAAACCGTCATTACCAGCAGCGTGAAGAAGAACTGGGTGCTGACACTCTTCGTCAGATTGAACGTCAAGTAATGCTCAGCATCATTGACCAGCGCTGGCGTGAACATCTCGAAGAGATGGACTACTTGCAAGAGGGCATCAACCTTCGTGCAATGGGCCAGAAAGATCCGCTGACGGAATGGCAGCGCGAAGGCTTTGAGATGTTCGGCGAGATGATGGTCGGAATCGCACAGGACTTCGTGCGCTACGTCATGCATGTTCAGGTCGTCAACGAAGAACAGCCAGCTGTGCAGGTGCAGAACATCACTGAAACAAGCAGTGATGATGTTTCTTCTGATGGTTTTGTCTCGGCTGCACTTGCTGGTGGCGATGTTGATCCAGCGATGCTTGCATCTGAAGACGATGCTCCCCGTAAGCCCGTAGTGAACGATGTCAATGACTGGTCGAACACGCCTCGTAATGCGCCATGCCCATGTGGTTCTGGTCGTAAGTACAAGGTGTGTCACGGCTCGGCCGCCTGACTTTCGTCTTTAGGAAACTTTCCGAATGCGTGACTTCACTAATGACCTCCGAGAACTTGCTCGTCGCCTTGGCGAAGCAGAGGAGTACCTCAAGATCGGTGCTTCACGTGCTCGTCTCAGTGAATTGGAGATTGAGATCTCACGCCCCGACTTGTGGGACGACCAAGAACTTGCAAAGAAGATCAACTCTGAATATTCCAATGTGAAGTCTGATGTGGACGAGTACGACACATTGCGCGCAATCGTTGACGATCTCGATGTGTTGCATGAAATGGCTCGCGAGATCGACGATGACTCGCAAGAGCCAGAGATTGCGGCCGGCATTGAAAAAGTTGCAGCAGGACTTGGCGTGCTTGAAATGCGCAGCCTCTTCACCGGTGAACACGATGCCGTCGATGTCATTGTGCAGATCAACGCAAAAGATGGTGGCGTCGACGCTCAGGACTGGGCAGAACTTCTGTTGCGTATGTACACACGCTGGGCAGAACGACGCGGATTCGTTGTTGAAGTCGACGATGTCAGCCCTGGTGCTGAAGCGGGAATCATGTCCGCTGAATTCACGATTAAAGGTCGTTACGCCTACGGACTCATGACATCAGAGCGCGGCACACACCGATTGGTACGCATCAGTCCATTCGATAACCAGGGTCGTCGTCAGACAAGTTTCGCAACGGTGCAGGTGTGGCCCGTCATGGATGCACCCGACATCGAAGTCAATGAATCAGAAATTCGCATGGAAGTGTTCCGCGCTTCCGGTGCTGGTGGTCAGCACGTGAACAAAACATCGTCTGCTGTCCGTCTTATTCACGAACCCACCGGTGCAGTGGCAAGCAGTCAAGAAGAGCGCAGCCAATTGCAGAACCGCGAGAAGGCCATGACGCGCCTGAAGGCGATGATTGCCGCCAAGATCGAAGAAGAGCATCAGGCCGAAAAAGACCGCATCGCCGGCAAGACCGCCATGGTCGGCTGGGGCAGTCAGATCCGCTCGTATGTTTTGCAGCCGTACCAAATGGTGAAGGACCTGCGCACCGAGGTGGAGTCAGGAAACGTCGCCAACGTCCTCGACGGTGACCTTGACGGCTTTATGGAGGGGTACCTGCGCTGGCGCAGGGCTCAATCGGAGTAAGCCCCGTAAGGGTTTGAGGGGCGCCCCGCCCATTACAGCCCCCGTTGCTAGGTTGTTGTACTTCATGATTCGTCTTGAGAATGTCTCCAAGATGTACGGCACAGAAATACCCGCCGTACGCGATGCGTCCTTCGATGTCCCGAAGGGTGAGTTTGTGTTCCTCGTGGGGCCATCAGGTTCTGGCAAGTCGACTCTCCTTCGCCTCATTAACCGCCAAGAACGCCCCGAGCGCGGCAATGTGTGGGTGGCGGGTCGCAACATCAATGAGATGGCCAACAGCCAAATTCCGTACTTGCGTCGTTCCATGGGCAACGTTTTCCAGGACTACAAACTGCTGCCCAACAAGACGGTGTTTGAGAATGTGGCATTCGC
Source organism: uncultured Actinomycetes bacterium (assembly GCA_937927625.1). Taxonomy (GTDB): domain Bacteria; phylum Actinomycetota; class Acidimicrobiia; order Acidimicrobiales; family Ilumatobacteraceae; genus UBA2093. Next base: position 22,510 of record CALBSD010000125.1, read on the forward strand.
ACTCGAAGTAATCGGTAAGCCAAAGCACGTTATTGGCCAGCAAGTTCCTCAGGTCCTCGATCTTGTGGGGCTTGCAGGCAAGGAAGATCGTTTCCCACATCAGTTGTCAGGTGGCGAGCAGCAGCGTGTCTCCATCGCGCGGGCGTTCGTGAACCGTCCACTCATCTTGTTGGCTGACGAGCCCACAGGAAACCTTGACCCCGCAACGGGCGAGGGCATCATGGGATTGCTTGATGCGATTAACCGCACAGGCACAACCATCGTGATGGCAACACACGACCATCGCGTGGTGAACGCCATGCGTCGTCGCGTGATTCAGCTTGACCGCGGCGTCATTGTTCGCGACCAGGAACGCGGTGTATACGAATGATTCAGCGTCTGTCTTACGCCTTCCGCGAAACAATCGCGAGTTTCCGCCGCAACGTGACCTTGTCAGTTGCTGCAGTCATTACCTCTGCCGTTTCTCTTTTGCTTGTCGGTACCACCTTCCTTATCCAGCGCGCATTCGACAACTTGTTGGTGCAGTGGCGCGGAGATGTGGGCATGATCGTTTTTGTTCGCCCCGATGTTGCGCCAGAAGCTCTTGCCTTCATCAAGCAGAACCTGGAATCGCAGCCAAACGTCATCGACGTGAAGAAGTTGGAATACCTCGACAAAACACAGAGCTTTGCTGAAGCACAACGCGTGTTTGCTGGCGACCCAACCACATTGAGTCTCCTTTCAATCGAGACAATTCCTTCGCAGTTCAAAGTTGTTCCGAAAACTACGGACCCAGAACTTGTGAGAAGTTTGGCGAATCAGTATCGAACACTTCCTGGAGTAGCGGGAGTCTCGTTGGCGGAAGATGAATTTGATGTCATCTCAACCTTGTCTGGCTTCGTTCGTACTGTCACCATCGGTATGTCGCTGGTGCTGTTGGCGGTTGCTGTCATCCTCATTTGGAACACCATTCGCACGGCAATTTTTGCTCGACGTCGCGAGATTGAAGTGATGAAGTTGGTGGGTGCCACCGACTGGTTCATCCGTGTTCCTTTCATACTTGAAGGTCTGATTCAGGGTCTTGCCGGAGCAATCGTTTCGTGTGGTGGCCTCTGGGCATTGAACCGCGCATGGACTTCTGGCGTTGCTGGCTTCAAGGCCGGTACTGGTGTGAGTTCTCTTGTGGTTCCAAGCTCGTACGTCAGCGGCATCATGATTGCCTTGCTGGTTATTGGTGCAGTGGCAGGCGGCGTTGGTTCGGGCGTTGCTTCCAGCAAGTTCCTCGACGTCTAGCCCAATCTCTCCCGCATCCCTGCCTATCGCTAGGGTCGTGCCATGGACTTTCAGGACATCACCTATGACGTGAGTGAAGGCATTGCGACCATCACTTTGAATCGCCCCGACAAGATGAATGCATTTACGGGGCGCATGATGTACGAAATTATTTCGGCACTTGATCTTTCTGATGCTGACGACAATGTGAAAGCCGTAATCTTCACTGGTGCGGGGCGTGCGTTCTGTGCTGGCGCAGATCTCTCGTCTGGTGGCGAAACGTTCTCCAAGGGTGGCAGCGACATCCAAACGAAACAAGGTGTGCCTCGCGACGGTGGTGGCATGGTGTCGCTTCGCATCTTCAATAGTGTGAAGCCGGTTATTGGTGCCATTAACGGAGCCGCAGTGGGCGTGGGTGTCACCATGACATTGCCCATGGACATTCGAATTGCTGCCGATGGTGCGAAGTTCGGTTTCGTTTTTGCCAAGCGTGGGATTCTTCCTGAAGCGTGCTCGTCGTATTTCTTGCCCCGACTTGTTGGTATTCAGCAAGCGACTGAATGGGTCTTCACGGGTCGCGTCTTCAGCGCAGACGAAGCTCTGCACGGTCGTCTTGTACGCAGTGTGCACCCTGGCGATGAGTTGCTTGCAGTGGCTCGCGGTATTGCTCGTGAAATTGCAGACAACACCGCGCCTGTTTCAGTTGCTCTGTCTCGTCAGATGTTGTGGCGCATGATGGGTGCGCCGCATCCAATGGATGCACATGCGGTTGAGTCACGCGGAATTTCTGCTCGTGGCCGTAGTGCAGACTCCAAAGAGGGCGTCACCAGTTTCCTTGAGAAGCGTGCGGCGGTGTATCCCGATCGCGTCAGCGATGGTTTGCCCGACATCTTCCCCAATTGGGAAGACCCCGAGTTCTATTAAGTCATGTCATCTGGTGCTGCGGAACGCAGCGTGTATGAAATCTGTGGCGCTGACTTCTTCGTGAAGTTGGTGGATGCGTTCTATGACGGCGTTGAGACGGATCAGATTCTGATCTCGATGTACCCCGAGGGAAGCGACACGGATGCAGCGCGCAAGCGACTCACAATGTTTCTTGCGCAGTATTGGGGCGGACCACATGACTACATGGAGCAACGCGGGCATCCAATGTTGCGCATGCGCCATGGCGGATTTTCTATTGGTGCACTTGAGCGCGACCGTTGGTTGATACACATGGCGACAGCGATTGAACAGACGCTGCCGTTGGTCTCGGAGAACGATCGTGAATTTGTGACGGAGCAACTAGCCAACTACATGGTGAATGCCGCGGAACACCTACGAAATTCCTGACCCCAATGCATACATCGCAAGTGCGGCTGCAACGCCCACATTGAGCGAGTCAACGCCGGCATGCATAGGAATTCGCACCAGAGTGTGCACTGATTGCATGGTGTCTGCATCAAGTCCATCTCGCTCGCTTCCCAATAGAAGTGCCACACGTTCGGCTGTGGGGTGGACAGTTGCAATATCTACCGCGTTGTCATTTGGAGTGAGACCGTAGGAGACACAGTGATGGCGGCTCAGAAGTGCACCGATGGTGTCTCCGGCTTCAAGACGGGCGAAGGGGAGGGTGAGTCCAGTTCCCATTGAAACCCGGAGAGCACGGCGCGCAAGTGGGTCAGCACTGCCAGCGGTCAAAATGAGTGCGTCCCAACCAAGTGCGGCCGCACTGCGAGTAATAGCGCCCAAGTTGGTGGGGTTATCAACTGCTTCAGCCACCAAGATGCGTCGCGATTGTACGACTAATTGGTCAGGATCTGTAAGGGGTGGTCGTTGAAAGAGGCCGGTGGCTCGTAGTGGAACGCCGAGACCAGTGACATCCTGTCGCAGTTGTTCGGCGCCAATAAATATGTCGACATTTTCTGGAACGCGGGTGGCGAAATGTTGCGCCATTGGCTCATCGCACAACAATGCAATGGGAATGCAACCAGCATCAATGGCGCGACCGACAACGAGGTCACCTTCGGCGACAAAGAGACCAGCGCCCACTGTTTCAAGGCGATCTGCTTTGCTTGCTAACTGTCGGTCACGCCAACGAAATGCATCAAGACGTGCATCACTCGCTTCGTGGACAACAGAGATCATAAAGAGCTAATCGCAGAGGCTTAGTAGTACCAAGGAAATGGTGACCAGTCGGGGTCGCGCTTCTCAAGGAAAGATTCGCGACCTTCCGCCGCTTCATCGGTGCCGTATGCAAGACGTGTTGCTTCGCCTGCGAAGACCTGTTGCCCAACAAGGCCGTCGTCGACGAGGTTGAATGCAAACTTCAACATTCGCTGAGCAGTTGGGCTCTTGCCATTGATTTCCTTTGCCCATTCCAAAGCAACCTTTTCAAGATCAGCATGAGGAATTGAAGCGTTGACAGCTCCCATGGCGACCATGTCGTCGGCAGAGTATTCGCGGCCAAGGAAGAAGATCTCGCGGGCGAACTTTTGTCCGACCATTTTTGCGAGATATGCCGAACCGTATCCGCCATCAAAAGAAGCAACGTCTGCGTCGGTCTGCTTAAAGCGCGCATGTTCCTTGCTGGCAAGAGTGAGATCGGAGACAACGTGCAAGCTATGTCCGCCACCTGCGGCCCAGCCAGGAACCACGCAAATCACTACTTTTGGCATGAAGCGAATCAATCGCTGCACTTCAAGAATGTGTAAGCGACCCGAGCGACCACGGTCGACGGTTTCTTCCGTTTCGCCTTCGGCGTACTTGTAGCCATCTTTGCCACGGATGCGCTGATCGCCACCACTACAGAATGCCCAGCCACCATCTTTCGGTGATGGGCCGTTGCCGGTGAGAAGCACACAGCCAACATCGGTGGTCATGCGCGCATGGTCAAGCGCGGTGTACAGCTCATCGACCGTGTGTGGACGAAACGCATTACGAACTTCGGGACGGTTGAAAGCGATACGCACAGTGCCTTGATCGACGGCACGGTGATACGTGATGTCAGTAAACGAGAAGCCAGGAACTTCACGCCAGGCAGCGGGGTCAAAAATGGGAGAAATGCTCACCCCGTCATTGTTTCATGCGGGCTCCTATCCTTGAAACCCATGGCGCAATGGTCTGAATTTGAAGCGGAAGCACCCGAATTGGCTGCCAAGATTCGTGCTCGCTTTGAGGGTCATCCGCATCATGTGTTGGGCACCCTCGATCTCTCTGGTGCACCTCGACTCAGCGGCATCAATGTGTTCATCAACGATGGGGTGATGTGGTTTGGCTCCATGCCTGGTGCGCGGAAGGTGAACGACATCGTGCGAGACCCACGAATTGCTCTCCACTCGGCCACATTAAGCGAAGAGATAACAGGAGGGGACGCGCGAGTTTCTGGTGTTGCAGTGCCACTTGAAGCAGAGCATGCTGCGAAATGGAGACCAGAGAATCCTGGTGATGGCACTTTCTTCTCAGTAGAGATTCACAAAACACATCTCGTGGAAGTGATTGCTGAAGAACTCGTCGTCTCTATGTGGGATACCGAGAATGGTTTCCGTATCGTTCATCGGCGATGACAACACTTATTGCATTCTCCGGTTCTCTTCGCAAGGACTCTTTCAACACTCGCGTTCTCCGTGCGTTGCCCGCATTGGCGCCTGCAGATACCAACATCGCTTTGTTCGATATTGCAGAGTTGCCGATGTACAACCAGGATCTCGATGGTGAGACAGTTCCGGAGATTGTTGCTGCATTACGCACCGCAATTGCCGAAGCAGACGGCGTGATTATCGCTGGCCCCGAATACAGCGGTTCATATTCCGGTGCAACAAAGAACCTCATCGACTGGGCATCGCGTCCGTTCATGGCGGGTCCGATCATTGGGAAAACCTCAATGGTGATTGCAACCACTCCTGGACCTGGCGGCGGAAAGAAAGTTCTTGCTGCAACTAGCGGACTCTTGCAAGCCTTGGGCGGCACGGTCGTTGCAGAAGTCAGCGCTGCGGCAATTCATGAGAAGCTCGCCGCTGATAGCGACACTGTGATTGATGAAGAATTTGCTGCACAACTTCGTGCAGGACTTGCTGCGTTCTAGCTAAGGCTGTTCGGACCTACGTCCGAGTCTCACCACGTATCTACCATCGGGCGTTTCTTGCCTTCACGTGCACGCCATGATTTGGTTGTGCCAATAATGCTGAGAATGCGTTGGCGTGTCTCTGCTGGGTCAATGACATCGTCAATTTCAACATGGCTTGCCATATTGAGTGCGCTGCCATGTTCATAGGCGCGGGCAATCAGTTTTGCTTCAAGTTCTGCGCGTTCTGTTTCATCTTCGATGGCGGCGAGTTCCTTGCTGTATCCCAGACGAACTGCACCTTCTAATCCCATACCACCGAATTCACCGGTGGGCCATGACACCGTCATGGAGTTTGAGTGGAATCCACCGCCGGCCATTGCCATCGCGCCGAGGCCATAGCCCTTGCGCAGCACGATGGTGATCCACGGCACCGTGATACTTGCTGCTGTCACGAACATGCGTCCGAAGTGACGAACTTGAGCTGTGTGTTCTGCATCGGGCCCCACCATGAATCCTGGTGTGTCACAGAGACTGACGATGGGAATGTCGTAGGCATCGCAGAGCTGAATGAAACGAGATGCCTTGTCTGATGCATCGGC
>CALBSD010000126.1 GCA_937927625.1 uncultured Actinomycetes bacterium
GCAAAAAGAACACCAAGAATCGTGAGGTGATCAGGCGACATTCCGGTGCGACGTAACAACATGCCCACTGGGCGAACTGCACGCTCGATTGGTGCCCGGAAACTGCCGTCAAACATTGGAGGGAACGCTAGCCCTGAACTGGCGAATCAGAGGCGACATCAGCATCAGGATTGGCTTCCACAAGGCATTCAACAATCTCACCATTCACAGCATCAACAAGGACAAGCCCACGCTGAAGTGGAGGCTCCTCCACGCTGTAACAAAAGATGCGCCAGGTTGGTCGGCTGCGAAGCCCGCGCCACACCTGCTGCGCAGATGCATGTCCAACCGGAAATCCAACTTTGCGCGTCGCGAGAACAAGTGCCTCTGACTCATCAATCGTCATGCGCCATCCACTGGTGAAACTGATGAGCGCCATTGCTCCGAGTAGTGATGCACCGAAAATAAGACCTCGGTTCGCAAGAACCGAATCATTGGTGTCTCCGACCTTCCACGCGATCACACACAGGAGTGCCATGACGCCATACAAGATGCCCGGGATACGACGACGGCTGTTATCCGGGAAGTCGTAAGCGGCGACATTGTCAACGGCATTTAAGTCGTCAGGAAGTTGGTCACGAATGTCGTCGGTCATTGGTCCCCCTCGGGCCATGCTGCACGCACTTTAGAAGCGGTGAGTGAAAGTGGTTCTGGAATCGTGCGTGTATCTGCCACCGAAGTCATGAAGTTGGAGTCCCCGTTCCAACGGGGCACCACATGCACATGAAGGTGACGAGCAATACTGCCACCTGCAGCAGCTCCGAGGTTGATTCCGACATTGAGAGCATCGGGAGAATGCGATGAACGCAGCGCAACTGTGGCATTCGTAACGCAATTCCACAGGTCGAGCGACTCTTCAGTCGAGAGATCTTCCAGATTGGGGATTTCTCGATACGGCAAGACCAATAGATGTCCTGACGCATAGGGATAGGCATTCAAGATGACAAAACAATGTATTGACCGATGAACGATGTATGCATCATCATCGGTCAACCCGGATTCGAGAATGTGGGTGAACACTGATGTGGAAGGGTCGGGCGATTGCCCTTCCTTTTGACCGACGTACTGAGCACGCCAGCCATTCCAGAGTTGTTCCAACGACATTTACTGGCCGCCCGATTGCCCTTCAGCAACTTCCACTGCAATGCGTGAAATGAACTCGGCGACTTTCACATCGCGCTCCACTTCCCCGCCACGTGGGTTGACGCCAACCGAACCGTGCGCAACGTCGTCGTCACCGACCACCAAGACATATGGAACTTTGCTGGTCTTGGCATTACGAATGCGCTTACCCAACTGTTCGTCTGCATGATCAATGTCAACTCGGAAGCCAGCAGCTTTCAATTGAGCAACCACTTCTTGTGCATACGCATCATGCGCAAGTGCAACGGGAAGAACCCGCACCTGTTCCGGAGAGAGCCATGTTGGGAAAGCGCCGGCGTAATGCTCGATGAGCACACCAAAAAAACGTTCGATCGAACCAAACAGGGCACGGTGCAACATGATGGGCCGATGACGTGCGCCGTCCGAGCCGACATATTCCAAACCGAATCGCTCTGGCAGGTTGAAGTCACACTGAATCGTGCTCAACTGCCACTTACGACCAATGGCATCGCGAACATCAATATCGATCTTCGGTCCATAGAACGCAGCGTCGCCTTCTTTCATCTTGTACTGAACACCATGGCGCTCCAGAGCTTCCTTGAGAGCCGCTGTCGCCTTCTCCCAAATTTCATCGGAGCCCACTGACTTTTCTGGGTCACGAGTGGAGAGGTTGAACTCAAAATCTTCAAATCCAAAACGACGAAGAACGGACATGATGAAATCAAGCAAAGATGCTATTTCGTCCGCCATCTGCTCTTCGGTGCAGTAGATATGGCTGTCATCTTGAGTGAATCCACGAATTCGCAAGAGACCATGCAATGTTCCGGCGCGTTCGTAGCGATACACATTGCCCAATTCGAACAAGCGCAACGGAAGCTCGCGGTAACTGCGCTGACGACTGTCGAAAATGAGACAGTGCATCGGACAGTTCATCGGCTTCATGTAGTAGGTGCCGTTGTCCATCTCCATCGGCGGATACATACCATCGGCGTAGAAGTCAAGGTGCCCTGACTTAGAGAACAAGTTCGCATTCGCCAAGTGAGGCGTGTACACGAATTGATAGTCGCCATCTTGGTGACGCTGACGGCTGTAGTCCTCCATCAACTTGCGGACGATGGCTCCCTTCGGATGCCAGACAGCAAGTCCGCCACCGAGTTCATTCGGGAACGACAAAAGATCGAGCTCATTAGCAAGACGACGGTGATCGCGTTTTGCAGCTTCTTCTAAACGATGCAGATGCTCTTTGACTGCTGCATCGGATTCCCACGCAGTGCCATAGATGCGCTGCAGCATTGGACCCTTTTCATTGCCGCGCCAATATGCACCAGCAACTTTCATAAGCGCGAAGTGTCCCAACTTTGCAGTTGTCGGTACATGAGGACCGCGGCAGAGGTCAACGAACTCATCGGTATTTCGATACACACTGATGGTGTCGCTGTCCCCTACTTCTGCTGCATCACTGCCATCGGCTGCACCCGAAGTGACGCGTTCGATGATTTCACACTTGTACTTCTGTGCAGCAAACAACTTGAGACCTTCAGCAGCAGACATCTCAGAACGAGTGAAAGGCTGTGCGGCCTTCATAATCTCGCGCATGCGAGCTTCGATAGCGGCAAGGTCATCATCTGAGAAGGTGCGACCGCCAGGCAACTCGAAGTCGTAATAGAAGCCGTCTTCAATTGCTGGACCAATAGAGAACTGCGTTCCGGGAAATAACTGCACCACTGCCTGTGCCAAAACATGTGCCGTCGAGTGACGCAACACATGACGTCCTTCATCACTGTTGTCGGTAATCACTGAGACAGTGACGCCATCCGAGAGCGGTGCACTGAGATCGACTTCCATGCCGTTGATAGTTCCTGCAACGGCGGCCTTGGCGAGACGGGAACCAATGGACGCGGCCAAATCGGCGACGCTGGAGCCCTGCGGCAACGAACGAGAGGACCCGTCCGGAAGGAGTACGGAGATATCAGCCATGAGGAGCCCATTCTACGGAGCAACCAACGGCGTGAACCCTTTATTAAGAGGTAGCAATCACCGCTTGTTCAGTCGGAATCGACTCTGCCTTCTTGGTGGCATAGACATTTCGATACTCCTGGCTCGTCAACTCGCGAATTTCAAACATCAACTCATCCGTCATCTCACGCAGGACCAAGTGGTCGTCGCCACGCTCGAGATACCGCTGCGGAAGGAGAGGCTGGCCGAACTTCACCGTGCACTGCAGTCCCACTTTCGGCAAGATTTTGTCGGGCGGCTGGATTTCACGTGTCCCAATGATGCCCACCGGGATAATGGGACACCCCAACTTCACAGCGAGACGCGCTGCACCTGTATGGCCTTTGTAGAGCGCTCCATCACGGCTTCGAGTGCCCTCAGGGTAGATGCCGAACAGTTCCCCCCGACGCAAGACATTCTCCGCGGCAATCAAAGCCCCTTCGCTCTTGGAACCGCCGGCACGATCAATCGGAATCATGCCAAGTGCGGGAAACAGATGTTTCGTCTTCCATGAATCCATGTATTCGGCCTTGCCCACAAAACTGATCTGACGACCGACATAGACCATCGTGAAAACCGAATCGAAAAAACTTATGTGGTTCGGACACAAGATGGCCGGTCCTTCAGTAGGCACATTCTCAAGGCCTTCAATCGAGACCTTCCACAGATTGTCAAGCAGAGGTTTGATGAGACGACGTGCACGACGCTGAGCCCTACCGGTGCCAGGTAATGCTGCAGACGAAATTCCTGCAGATTCTGAGTCGTTGTGAGGTGCCATCCGGTGCGAACAATACCCCTTATTTCAGGGAGTGTGAACGGAGGGATCTATCCCGTCACCGAGATGGGACAATCGGCTACTTCGGTCCAATAGCAATGGAGAGGTCAACACCGAGCAATGACGCAGGAGCTGAGACATCATGGCCTTGTGCTGCCGCAGCATCCATCGCTGCCACGGCACCAGGAGTATCAAGGTCATTATCGAGACAGGTCCGCACCTGCTCGAGTACATCGGAAGCAGTCCCACCCACTGAAGCTTTCCATGCAACGAGACGCTTGTGGTTACGTGGCAT
>CALBSD010000127.1 GCA_937927625.1 uncultured Actinomycetes bacterium
TCTTGTCTTGTTCAGACTTCCACTTGGCATAAGCAGTGCTGTAGCGAGCCGATGCGTCTTTGAAGGCGCGCTCTGCTTTGCGCTGTTTCAGTGAGTCAAGAATTCCCATATACGCACCTTAGATATTCGGTGTGTCCCGCTACCCAACAGCAGCAAATAGTTCCGTAACACAACTATGGCGCGATGCGCATGTGGTAGCCCCTCAACTGACAGGACAGCTTTTCAAGAGAGATAGGTTTAATACGCAAAGCGTTTTGCACAAATAAGGGGGAACCATGGTCAATCCACTCGACGAAGTCACAGGTCCAGTCAATGTTGAAGGCCGAGATACAAACGTGATTGACAAACAGATCGAAGTGAAGATCGGATCTAGCGAAAGAATTTTTGAATCAGCAATCTGGTTTGTGGGTCTGCCCATCGCATTTGGAATCGGATATGGAGCTTCTTCCAACGTGGGAATTGCACTAGCTGTCATGATTCTCGGATTCCTTCCGGGAGTCATCTTTCAAATGATGAAAGCAAGAGCTCTCGCCTATCTACGCGGTCTTGAGCAAAAAATTCAAGCCAATGATTCACAAATTGACAACTATCTCGAACAGCGTTTTCAAATTCTTCAGAATCTTGTGGGTCTTTTAGAAAAGTCAATCGAACTTGACAAAGACGTGATGAAAACCATTGCCGCTTATCGCAGTGGAATTCGACCTGAGAGCGACACAGCACGAAATGAAGTCTCTGCTGCACTCGACGGAGTTGCATCGCGTATCAATGTCGCGTTTGAGGCATATCCCAATCTCAAGGCACAGGACAACATCGCGGAGGCGATGCGCCAAAACTCGTACTTGCAGAAAGAAATCACCGCAGCGCGCACTTTGTATAACGACACTGTCGCTACCTGGAACCGAGACATTTTTGCATGGCCAACAAAGTTGATTGTTGCGGCAAAGAATGGCTTCACCACTCGTATTCCGTTTATTGCATCTTCTGAAGTGAAGGCTGCTGCCCGCGACAAGTTCTTCTAATGCAAGAGATTGATGATCCCATTGAGGATTACACCAACTACTTCAGAGAGCATCACCAACGGACTCTCAGTGAATATTTTGAACAACTCGTTCGTGACTCAAACATTGACGAACAGCAAAATATTCAGACTGTTGCAGAACTTCGAGTGCTTGAACAACAGCACACTGAAGGAAGCTCATCACGCAACAGATGGCGATTTTTACGAGTTGTTTCAATTCTTGTGGCAATTGGTCTCGTAGTACTCGCCGTCATCCAAAAAGGTTTTTACTTTCTTGGAATTGCACCTGCGCTTGGCTCGGTCTATTTCGTCACACAGAAAATCAACAAAGAAATTTCACAGCTCAATGACAATCTGAAAGAGCTAGAACAGCAGGTCAAGAAAAAATCTGACGAAGCATGGATGCAGATGGCGCCACTCAACGCACTCCACACCTGGGATGCGGCACCCAAACTGTTTCAGCGCACCTGCCCTCAGGTTCAATTTGATCGCTATCTCACAGCGCAACGTCTCAACGACTTACAGGACACCTACGGCTTAGCTCCGGAGTTCAACAACGGTCGTTCTCTCTTTGCGACACTCAGCGGCACAAATAACCAAAACCCTTTTATTTTCGCGCGCTATAAACACCACTGGATGGGCACACGGACGTACACCGGCTCGATTGTCATCTACTGGACGGAACAGCAACGAAATTCAGAAGGTAATTGGGTCACTGTCCAGAGAAGCCAAACTCTCACTGCATCATCAGTCCATGATTTTCCTGAATATCGCATGCAGACGTCACTTCTCTACGGCCACGAGGCCGCCCCAGATCTCTCCTTCAGTAGAACACCTTCAAAACTTTCGGGTCGCGAAGATGGAACGATGACTAATTGGCGGAAAGAACACGCCATTAAGAAAGTAGAGAAACAAGCCCGCAAGGATGTCAAACGAGGAGATGGTCAACTCACTTTGATGGCTAACCGCGAGTTTGAAGCCTTATTCAATGCGACCGATCGAGATCATGAAGTGCAATTCCGACTGCTCTTTACAGCATTGGCTCAGCAAGACATGGTGAAGTTCCTCAATGATCGCTCTGTCGGATACGGCGATGATTTCTTCTTTGCTAAGTACGGAAAATTGAATGTCGTTGAACCTTCACATCTCAGTCAGTTGAGATTCGATGGCGATCCACGTCTTTTCCAATCCCTTGAACTCGCTCAAGCAAGAAAATTCTTCAATGATTTTCATCAGGAATACTTCAAAGCGCTGTATTTCGCTTTTGCACCGATTTGGACAATTCCTCTCTACCGCGACAAGCGTTCTCTGCCCGATGCAAGCCTTTCAAACGGGAATCAAGTCAGTTCATTTTGGGAACACGAAGTGATGACGAACTACATCGGAGAGGCAACATTTCAGCACCCTGAATCGGTGACGCAGAACATTCTTCGAACAAATGCCGCAGTGAATCCAGATGGTTCACTCAATGTCACGGTCTATGCGTATGGTTACAGCGGAATACCTCGTGTTGACATCTACCCCGTACTTGGTGAAGACGGCAACTTCCATAACGTCCCTGTCCACTGGACGGAATACATTCCCGTGGAACGCCAATCGACTGTTCTTATTTCTTCAGTACAAGACCATTCTCTGGAGTCCGACAGCAATGAGGCGTTTAGTCAATGGACTCAAGCGCTTCAGTCACGCGGCATCGACCCTTCGAGGGCCTACATTCGGAATGGTTTAGCTGCGGTCGTCACCGGCTAGAGAAACGCCACGGCGTCGCCAACAGAAACACTGCCGGGCTGCACGATGCGTGCATACACACCAAGGTTCTGGTTCAGATCACGAACAATGTGGCGCAAGATGGAGCGGTCTTGTGGAATCTCTACATTGATCTCGCGCGTCACCATCACACACCGTGGACACGGGTCGAGAAACTCAATAACTGCAGAGCCGATCGTTACCGTGCGTCCCTTCCAAGAAAACTCTGGATGTCCTGCCTCTGCTCCATCAATCACCAGGCTGGGGCGGAAACGACGCATATCAATGACCGACTCCGGCAACGCATCACGCAACGCCTGCACTGCCGATGTTGTCATCACCAGCAATGGCCAGCAGTCGTAATGAGTTCCTGGTGGTGATTCGAACTCCACCACTTCAGATGGGAACACTGTGAAGTCTGGCAATGGTTCATCTTCTTCACGACCAAAGATGCCGCGCAACTCCACCATGGGGTCTGCGGAATCTGATGGACCACGACGGAAATGTTGAAGATTTCCATCTGCAGGAAGAGATTCCAACGCAACGGATTTTCCGAGAGCCTCGGACAATGCTGCATTCACGTGTGCATCGGTAGAAGAAACAACAGTTCCATTCGGAAGTGTGATGTCAACCGAGTCGCCACGACGAACCGCAGTGAACTTCATCAGGTCACCAATTTTCTTCGCACCGCGAATGCCGCCGTTTTCAAGATCACGAATGGCCCAATGCCGGTCGCCAGCAATTCCGAGCGACGTCAATTCAATGGAATCAACGGTTCCGCCCACCATGGACTTGACGGGATACGACCACAACTGCGAGACATGCATCTGCACAGCATTTCACGCGCAACGATGACGCGATGTGAATTAGCTGTAGTACGGGTTTGCGCCTGTGGCGTGGTCGGTGACGTCGCGCACCTTGAGAATGCCTGGCACCTGCTCCACCAATGTGGTCTGCACGCCTTCGAGCATTGTCATCTTGCTCATGGAGCAACCGTGGCAACCGCCACCCATTGTGAGATACGCAACGCCCTCGTTGTCGTGACCCACGAACGTGACGAAGCCGCCGTGTGCAGCGAGCGATGGGTTGACCTCGGTAGAAATCACCGCTTCAACAGCGGCTGCGGTTTCATCGTCAGAGATGAGACCATCGATCATTGGTGCGGGCGGCTTATTCGGGTTGCGAATGATGAGACCTTGACGCTCGTTGTAGTCAAGTGATGCGCCGTTGATGTGTTCGAACGACTGCAGCGGAATGATGATCTTGAGTCCGCCGATGGTGCGCACTTCATCACTGAAGGCTGCTTGCGTCACGATCTCAAAAGAGAGGTCGTACTTGAACTCTTCGCCTGGCTCAGCAATTACTTCTAAGCGAAGTCCAAGACGTTCCTTCTCTGGTTCTTCATCACGAAGCACGAGGAGTTGCTTGAGGGCTTCCTCGGTGATCTCGACGATGGTGTCTGCGTTTTGCGGGGCCAGTGGACTGCTCACGCCACGAAGGTTAGCGACACCTAACAGCGGTTACTGCCCCACCCGCAGGTTGCTTCCGCCACCATCAACCTGAATGCGTTGGCCGGTGACATATGAAGCCTGAGGCGAGCAGAAATAAAGCACCGCCTGCGAGATGTCCTCGGGCTGGCACACACGACCAAACGGTGCAGCGGCGTCCATAAAGCGCAGGTCACCTGCCTCGCGATTGCCCGTGATTGCTCGTGCCAGACGGACACCCATATCGGTCTCCACCAATCCAGGCGCCACGATGTTCACGCGAATGTTGTGAGGACGCTCTTCCTTTGCCAACGTGAGTGCGAGAGCTTCCATCGCTGCCTTTGCCATGTTGTACGGCGCACCATTGGCCGCCATGCCACTTGTTGCAACAGACGAAATGAACACAACATGCCCACCACCGCGTGCACGCATGTGCGGCAAAAAAGCGCGGCACAACTGATGTGGTCCAAGCGCATGAGTTGCAACAAGGTTCCACACTTCTTCTGCTTCGGTATCGACAACACCGCGACCCTTTGATGCATTGCCACCATTCACCACAACAATGTCGATGCCGCCATGCGTTGCCATGATCTCTTGCACCAACGTGAAGTTTTCAGCAGGCACATCATTTGACCCTTGATGGATTGTTGCGCTTCCACCAGCATCAAGAATTTCGCGCTGAGTTTCTTCTGCAGCTTCTTTGTCGCGTCGATAGTTAATGGCGACTGTTGCACCTTCCGCTGCAAGTGCCAATGAGATGGCTTTGCCAATACCGCGTCCGCCACCGGTGACAACCCCAATTTTCCCCGCGAGATAACCCATTACATACCCCCATGTACGAAGTTCCGAGGCGTGACACCTCTATGTGACAACCTAGACGCATGAATGAAGGCAGTCGTAAGGCAATCATCGCGGCGTTTTTCGCCAACCTGGGTATCGCGATTGCAAAGTTTGTGGGTTTCCTGCTCACGGGTTCGGCTGGTCTCGCGGCAGAATCCGTTCACTCTCTTGCCGATACGGGCAACCAAGGCCTCCTCATGTTGGGCGCAAAACGCTCGTCAAAGGCCCGTGATGAAGAGCACCCCTTTGGCCATCAACGTGAGCGGTACTTCTGGGCATTTGTCGTCGCCCTCGTTCTGTTCAGCATGGGTGGTTTGTTTGCCATTTATGAAGGCATCAGCAAACTTCGCCACCCACATGAAACCGACAGCATGGGAATCGCAATCGGAATTCTGATTGTTGCCATCGCGCTTGAGTCGTATTCGTTGCGTACAGCGCTCAAAGAAGTCGCACATGTCAAGAAAAAGAATCAGAGCTACTGGCAGTTCATTCGTACATCAAAGTCGCCAGAACTACCCACGGTGCTGATGGAAGACATCGCCGCCGAAGCCGGCTTGGTGTTTGCACTTGCTGGCGTATTGCTTGGCCACTTCACTCATAATCCACGGTGGGACGCTGCTGGTTCAATTGCGATTGGCGTTCTGTTAGTCACCGTTGCCTTCATTCTTGGATTTGAGATGAAGGCTTTGCTTATTGGTGAATCTGCCTCCGCAGAAGATCGCATGGCGTTGTGGTCTGCATTGCGTAATCATCAATTCGTATCCGAAGTGGTCTACATGCATACCGAGCACCTTGGACCTGAAACCTTGCTCGTTGCCGCAAAAGCAATCTTCGACCCAGCACTTACTGCAGGCGACGTAAGCCGCATCATTGATGAGGCAGAAGTATTTATGCGCGCGGCAGTACCAACGGCACGCTTCATCTTCATCGAGCCTGACGTTCAGCGCACTCCCCGCTAGTCTTCACAACACAACCAAGGGGAGCTCGCACGAATCGGCGGGCTGAGAGGGTGGCCGCGGCTACCGACCCACAACCTGATCTGGGTAATGCCAGCGGAGGGAATCGGAATGGCTCCTCGCCACGCACTCATATTCATTGGTGGAGACGCACCACACGACTCTGTTGGTCTTGCCCTGCCCGATGCCGCACTTGTTATCGCAGCTGACTCCGGTTGGGCGCATGCAACGGCAATGGGATTCACCCCCGATGTTCTCGTTGGCGATATGGATTCAATTCGTCCCGAACATTTGGTGGAAGCGCATGCAAGCGCAGCTGAGATCATTGAGCATCCGGCCGACAAAGACTTCACCGACACAGAACTTGCGCTCCAACTTGCCCGCAAATTTGAGTACCGCCATATTCATCTTGTCTCTGGTGGTGGCGATCGTTTTGATCACCTGCTTGCGATGGTCCACTCATTAGTCACGCACGCAGACGAAGCAACAATGACTGCACACATTGGTACACAACACGTTCGCATTGTGACACCACGCGAATCTGCAACGTTTGAGACAACACCTGGCGCCACGGTCTCATTAGTTCCCTTAGGTGGTCATGCAAAAGGCGTGACCACACACGGATTGCAATGGGAATTGAAACGCAGCACATTGCGTTCATTCGCATCGCGTGGTGTGAGCAACATCGCTATTGCCTCCACTGTGAATATTTCACTGCGCACAGGTGCGCTTGCCGTCATCACTTCCCCTACCGCTACAGAGGTCGCACAATGAAAAAAATATTCGCTCTCGTACTTGTTGGTGCCGCGCTTACTGGCTGCACCATCAAATCCGGATCGTCCAAGGAGACACCAAAGGAAATCACTTTGGTTGCGTATGACGCGTTCACTACCGCGGAGGGAATCTTCGATGATTTCACCACCATGTACGGGCCAAAGGTCAAGGTGGTGACTGCGGGTGACACAGGCTCCATGGTGAGCAAGGCAATCCTCACTAGCGGCAATCCTGAAGGCGATGTGATGTTCGGCATCGACAACACATTCCTCTCACGTGCGAAGTCGGGCAAGGTTCTTGAGGATTACACGCCCGTCGATGAAGGCGATGTGTGCGTGAACTATGACAAAGCGTGGTTCGCATCACGATCCATCACACCGCCAAATTCGTTCGAAGATTTCATCAAGCCCCAGTACAAAGGCTTGCTCACCGTTGAAGACCCCGTGAACTCTGCACCAGGGTTTGCATTTTTGTTAGCAAGCATTCACCACTTCGGTGAAGGCAAGTGGCAGAACTATTGGAAACAGTTGAAGG
>CALBSD010000128.1 GCA_937927625.1 uncultured Actinomycetes bacterium
AGTAGTCCATGATGGACGAAGCCATACGGATGTCTGGATCGTCTGTCATGCCTGCTGGTTCGAAGCGCATGTTGGTGAATGCTTCAACGAATGCACGAAGAGGCACACCGTACTGAAGGCCATACGAGATGGACTTCGCGAATGCATCCATGATGCCCGAGAGTGTTGAACCCTGCTTCGACACGGTGAGGAACATTTCGCCGGGGCGACCGTCTTCGTATTCACCGATGTTTGCAAAGCCCTTGCAATCAGCAACGCGGAACTCGAAGGTGCGACCCTTACGTGAACGAGGAAGCTTCTGGCGAACTGGCTGCGTGACGATCTTTTCAACGACGCGCTCGATGACCTGTGTTGCAGTCTCTGCAGCAGTTGTCGTGTCGGAGGACTCGCCGTCCTTCTTCACGGTGCTGAGTGGCTGACCCACCTTGCAGTTGTCGCGGTAGATAGCAACGGCCTTGATGCCGAGCTTCCAGGACAACATGTGCAATGCCTCGATGTCTTCGATGGTTGCTTCTTCAGGCATGTTCACTGTCTTGGAGATTGCACCAGACAAGAAGGGCTGCACTGCGCCCATCATGCGAACGTGACCTTCGTAGTGAATGGTGTTGTCGCCCATGGAGCATGCGAACACCGATACGTGGTTTGACTCAAGGTGTGGTGCACCAATGATCGACTTGTTCTCATCGATATAGGCGATGATGTCATCGACCTGCTGAGTGTTGTAACCAAGGCGGCGAAGTGCGCGTGGGATTGTCTGGTTGACGATGCTCATTGAGCCGCCACCGACCATCTTCTTGAACTTCACGAGACCAAGGTCTGGCTCAACACCGGTGGTGTCACAGTCCATCATGAGGCCGATGGTACCGGTTGGTGCGAGCACCGAAGCCTGAGAGTTACGCACGCCGTACTCTTCACCGTCGCGCACTGCTGCTTCCCATGACTCAAGGCCAGCGAGCAAGAGGTCTTGCTGCACTTCGTTTGCGTCAAGGATCTTGCTGTGCTCATCGCGGTGCATGCGAAGAACGTTGAGCATGTACTTCTCGTTCTCAGCAAAACCAGCGAATGGTCCCATGCGGCTTGCGGTACGTGCGCTGGTTGCGTATGCGTGACCTGTCATGAGTGACGTGAGAGCTGCTGCCCATGCACGGCCTTCCTTCGAGTCGTATGCGTAACCGAGTGCCATAAGAAGTGCACCAAGGTTTGCGTAACCAATTCCCAGCTGACGGAACTTACGAGTGTTCTCGCCGATCTTTTCTGTTGGGTAGTCAGCACGACCGACAAGGATTTCCTGTGCGGTGAACATGACCTCAACTGCGTGGCGGTATGCCTCAACATCAAAACGATCGTTGTCATCAAGGAACTTCAACAAGTTGAGCGATGCAAGGTTGCATGCGGAGTTGTCAATGTGCATGTATTCAGAACATGGGTTTGAACCGTTGATGCGGTCTGTTGCATGCGCTGTGTGCCACTTGTTGATGGTGGTGTCGAACTGAAGACCAGGGTCTGCACATTCCCATGCTGCGGTGGCAAGTTGACGCCAGAGATCTCGAGCCTTGATGGTGCGAACGGTATGGCCGTCGGTGACTGCCTTCAAGTTCCAATCGCGGTCTTCTTCGACTGCCTGCATGAACTCATCGGTGACGCGCACCGAGTTGTTTGCGTTCTGGTACTGGACGCTGAACGAGTCAGCTCCGTCGAGGTCCATGTCGAAACCTGCATCGCGAAGGACGCGAGCCTTGCGCTCTTCCTTCACCTTGCACCAGATGAACTCTTCAACGTCTGGGTGGTCACCGTTGAGGATGACCATCTTTGCTGCACGGCGGGTCTTGCCACCAGACTTGATGGTGCCGGCTGATGCGTCTGCACCGCGCATGAAAGAGACAGGACCAGAAGCTGTTCCGCCACCTTCGAGGAGCTCTGCGCTGGAACGGATCTTGGAAAGGTTGATACCGGAGCCTGAACCACCCTTGAAGATCACGCCTTCTTCGCGGTACCAGTTGAGGATTGCCGACATCTTGTCTTCCACCGAAAGGATGAAGCATGCGCTGGCCTGCTGTGGAACGTCCTTCACGCCAATGTTGAACCACACGGGGCTGTTGAAAGCTGCACGCTGTGTAATGAGGATGAACTTGAGTTCGGAGCGGAATGCTTCTGCTTCTTCGCTATCGACGAAGTAGCCGCCCTCGATGCCCCAAGTGGTGATGGTGTCAGCCACGCGGTCAACGACCTGGCGCATGCTGTGCTCACGCTCTGGTGTGCCTGGAGTACCGCGGAAGTACTTCTGAGCAACGATGTTGGTGGAGTTGAGTGACCAGGAAACGGGGAACTCAACGTCGAGCTGTTCGAATGCAACGGTGCCGTCGCGCCAGTTGGTGATGCGCGAATCGCGCTTTTCCCATGCGACCTCGTCGTATGGGTGGACACCTGGTGTTGTAAAGAATCGACCGATTCCGATGGACAAGCGATCTGGCGCGAGTGACATGTTTGCTCCTGTTTGGCGTGGTTTATTGGCCGTGAGACCTATGAATGCTGCAAAACCACCCCCAACCACAACATGTTGTGGGTGACTCCGCTCCTACTGTGGTGTAACCACAAGAGGTTGAGAGATTACAGCACCGTAGTTACACCCGTGTCAACGACCCTCGCAAAATATTTTCCGCAGTGCGGTGACGGCGCGAGTAACCAGGTCACGGAACCGCCCGGTCCCCAGGATCGAAAAGGAAATTCTCCCCCACATCCAGCCACTCGCAGCCGTTCCCGACTACCCCTTGAACCTACGGGTTACCCCCTGTGGATTGGAAGTGGACAACCATGTGAATTTCAGGAAATATCTGGGGAAACCCTTGTGTAATAAGTGGATGACCCTGTGGAACTCCTGTGCACAAGTACACCCCTCCTGTGGACGGAGGCGCCTACTTAGGCGGGCTGAAGAGTCACAGGGATGGCGTTCAGAGCTGCGTTGCCCGACAGTGGATCCATCACCTGGTCATCCGTGAGGATGTTCGAGTTCACTCCGGCCTTCTCGGCGGCCACACCCATCTGGGTGCCAGCGACACCGTGACCCCAGCCATGCGGAAGACTGACAACGCCCTGGCGGACCGAATCGGTGACCTCCACGGGAGCATCAACAGAACCAACGCGGCTTGTGATACGCACGGTTCCTCCATCGGCAAGACCCAAACGTGCAGCGTCATCAGGATGCACATGCGCTGTGCAGGACAACGAACCCTTCGTCAACACTTTGATGTTGTGCATCCATGAGTTGTTTGATTTCAATTCGCGACGACCCACCAACAGCATCTGACTGTTGTCTGCTTTGTCAATCGAAGCTTCAAGACGAACAAGATCTGCAATCAACAACGGCGGCGACAGTTCAATCATTCCTGTTGGCGTACGAAGACCTTCAGGAATGCGTGGCTCTAATGCGCCGAGATCAACACCGTGCGGGTTTGCCAACAACACATCAAGCGAAAGCCCTGATGGGTTTGCACCAAACGCTGCGCCATACGGGCCTGTTTGCAACATGAAATCAAGCATGCGTGCAGTGCCGCGTCGTCCATCTTTGTTTAACAACTCAAGAATTTCATCTGCGTTACGACCGCTGATGTTTGATGACGATGTTGCAACTGCAGATGTGACTGTTGCGAACATGTTCTGATCATCAATCACTGCGGGATCAACGTCAGTACCGAGGCCTTGCAAGATGGCGCCCATCTTCACCAAGATTTCCCACTCGTCTGGTGAGTCAGCATCCTTCTGCAAGACAGCCTGGCTGTAGTTCGCAATGTTGCGCACTGCATAGACATACAGACCGACGTCGTAGTGGTCTTTTTCTAACGCAGATGGCGGAGGAAGAATCACATCGGCATGTCGTGTTGTCTCGTTGAGATAAATATCAATCGACACCATGAACTCAAGGTCAGCAAGAGCCCTGTCTAACTGTTCCGAGTGAGGCGTGGACAACACGGGGTTTCCTGCAACGGTGATTGCCGCACGAATTTGATTTTCACCAGGCGTGAGAATCTCTTCGCCGAAGACTGCAACTGGATATTCGCCCAATACTTCGGGCTTATTGCTCACACGACTGTGACCGCGACCGGTTTGGAAACCCTTGCCTTTTCCGGCTGTTCCACGCGTTGACGCACCACCAGCAGCAGGCGTGGTGAACATATCGCCACCGCGCTTGTCGAAGTTGCCGGTGATGATGCTGAGTGCATTCACCAACCATGCATTCGTGGAACCGAACTCCACCGTGTTCACACCGATGCGGCCATACACGGCACACGTTGGTGCTGCACACATCTCACGTGCAATACGCACGATGGTTTCCGCAGGCACACCCGCTGCTGCAGTGACGCGCTCTGGTGTGAACGGCAACACTGCAGTACGGAACTCCTCAAGACCATTCATTTGTGATGCAATGCGCGGCTCAACTTTTGCGATTCCTTCGGCGAACATCACGTTGGCAAGTGCAGCCATAAACAAACCATCAGTGCCCGGACGAATTGAAATCCATTCGTCACTGTTCTCTGCAGTCTTTGATCGACGTGGGTCAACGACCACAACTTTTCCGCCACGTGCACGAATCGCTTGAATACGACCTGGATAATCCGGGGCAGTGCACAAGCTGCCGTTTGACATGTAGGGGTTTGCACCCAACATCAACAAGTAGTCGGTGTGATCAATGTCAGGAACCGGAATGTGTTGCGCACTACCGAACATGAAACCGCCAGCAACATGCATTGGCATTTGATCGACCGACGATGCGCTGAAGATGTTGCGCGAACCCATCGAACGCAACATCACGCCACTGAACAACTGCGGTCCAAGGTTGTGTGCATTCGGGTTTCCCAAATATGCAGAGAGAGACCCGCGACCATGGCGCTCGATCACGCCCATCAGTCCGCGCTCGACTTCTTTCCACGCTTCATCCCACGTGACCTCAACATGCACACCATTGCGCTTCACCATTGGCTTGCGCAAACGGTCTGGGTCTTCATGCAATTGCTTCAGCGTGCTGCCCTTCGGACAGATGAAGCCATGACTGAACACATCGTCTTTGTCGCCGCGGATACGCACAACCTGTTCCTGCGGGTTAACGGAAATCTCTAAGCCACAGGTGGCCTCGCACAGTGGGCAGGTGCGAAAAACGGTGCGGTTCTGGTCGCTAGTCATTCCGTCACTCTGTCACGACCACCACCACTTCGTACACTTGGCGCATGACCCGCAGCGTGGAGATATGCATGATCACCACGCCAGACGGCGGTATTGATGTGAATGGCCGCTCCGGCCCACTTGGTGGCCCAGCGGACCAGAAGCGTCTCATTGGGCTTCGTGCACAAGCATCCGTGGTTCTTGTTGGCGCGGGCACTGCGCGTGGCGAGGGTTATGGCGCCCCATCCAAGCAGGGTCTGCGCATTGGCGTCGTCACGTTGTCGTGCGATATGGACTTCACCTCCCCCCTATTCACCAGTGGCTCTGGCTTCATTGTCACCACCACCGATGCACCTGCTGTGCCCGTAGACAGCATTCGTGCCGGCAATGGCAGCATCGACTTCGCATCAGTGATTGCACAACTACCCGACGGAATGATTCACGTTGAAGGTGGGCCGCAATTGAATGCCGCTCTGTTAAACGAAGGACTCGTTGACGCCATAAACCTCACGTTGTCACCACGACTTGTTGGCTCACGCGGGCCATCGATCAGTGCCGCACCACATGCATTGCAAAACTTTTCTTTGGCGTCACTCACGACCGAAGAAGAGTTTGTGTTTGCGCGCTACGAGCGCACGATTATCGCGTAACGCGAAAAGTATTACGACTGCTTGAGCAGTGCGAGTTCGCGACTGAAGTCGGCAGCACCGTCGAAGTTTTTGTACACACTTGCGAAGCGCACATATGCAACTTCGTCGAGAGCGCGGAGACGTTCCAGAACTGCGTGACCGACGGTGGAAGAAGTGATCTCTGCTCCGCCCACTTGCGCCAAACGCATGTCGTCTTCCACCATCTCAGCAAGAGCCTCTACTTGGGCTTCTTCAACGTTGCGACCTTTACAAGCAGAGCTAACGCCAGCAACGATTTTTGCCCGATCAAACGGCACCCGAACCCCGGAACGCTTCAACACCATCAGAGGCGCACCCTCAAGGCGCTCGTAGGTGGTGAATCGGTAGGCACACTCTGGGCAACTACGACGTCGACGAATAGCGCAACCGTCCTCAGTGGAACGGGAGTCGATCACCTTGGTGTCGTCGTGGCGGCATACGGGGCAATGCACGAACTCTGAGAATAGAACACAGAGTTTTAACTTTCTGTTAGTTCGTAAGGAAATAATGAGATTTCTTTACGCCACTTCAGAATGTTTATGGGATACGAACAACCTGGCCTGGTTCAATCACTGAACCATTGAGCTGCACCATCTCCGAAACAAGATCACCAATGGCGCCCTTTGGAACGATCTGACGAGCGATGTCCCACAAGGTGTCGCCGCTCTTTGCGATGACTGTGCGTGGGATGACCTGCTGGGCTGGCGCTGGGTTAGAAGCGAATGCTCCGGTGGAGATGAAGGCCGATGCGAGACCGAACACAACAACAGCACCAAGGGCCATACGGCGGCGCTGGAAGGTGCGCTGGCTGACTGCTGGACGAACCGAACGGCTGGAGCTGCGAACAGTGGTAGCTGGGAAGAGAAGAGGATCGATGGTGGTAGCCATGGGATTTCCTTTCAGGATGAGGGTTTTGGGGACCGGGCGGTCTTTGTGGTGTTCACCGTAGCGAACGGGTGTTCGTAAGTTTGCCCGAACAGGTGTTCGTTGTCAACCCCTTGACCAAACATTTGTTCTCCGAACAGGTGTTTGACCCAGCCCCCGAACACCTGTACGCTCATGCCCATGTCTGTAGCCCTTACTGAACGCCAGCGCCAGATCCTCCTTGTCATCGAACAAGCCATGCAAGATCGTGGATATCCACCATCGGTGCGCGAGATCTGCGAGGCGGTGGGTCTTAACTCCCCCGCCACGGTGCACAACCACCTCTCTACGTTGCAAGAGAAGGGCTTCATCCGTCGCGACCCTTCCAAGCCACGCGCCATCGAGGTGCGCTTCGACACCAACTCTGAAGTTGCCATGGAGCGTCGCCCATCGCGCCACATCCCTCTCATTGGTGATGTTGCAGCAGGCACCAACGTTCTTGCTCAGCAAAACGTCGAAGACCTCATTCCATTACCCACGGACTTCACCGGCGAAGGCGAACTCTTCATGCTTCGCGTTCGCGGAGATTCCATGATCGAAGCGGGCATTCTCGACGGCGACTTTGTTGTTGCACGTCAGCAAAAGGTTGCAGAAAACGGCGACATCGTTGTTGCTGGCATTCCTGGTGATGAAGCCACCATCAAGACTTTCAAGAAGTCGGGAAAGACCATCACTCTCATCCCTGCCAACTCCTCGATGGAGCCCATGGTGTTCGATGCAGATGAAGTACAAGTCTTCGGCAAGCTCGTCACCGTGATGCGCAAGCTGTAAGACCTAGGCGCGACTACAAACCGAGTCGTTCAGCAACGAGACGCAACTTTGCGTCTGGCTGCACCACCGCGACACGCACATTGCGGGAACCGCCTGCGCCATAGAAGTCACCGGGACTCACTAGTGCCCCACCTTCACGTGCAAGTCGCTCTGTGAAGTCCCACGCATCTTCTGCATCGAACCACAAGTAGAAACCGCCATCAGGCATGCCGATGTTGATGCCCGACCACTTCGACAACGTGGTGGCCATGTATTCAAGACGCGAGCGATAGCGATCACGTTGCACTGCGACATGCTCATCGTTATCGAGAGCTGCAACACCAGCGGCCTGTGCAGGGCCCGGCACCATGAAACCAGCGTGCTTACGCACCTCTTTGAGGTATTCCACGATCTCTGCATCACCTGCATAGAAACCGACACGCACACCGGCAAGGTTCGAACGCTTCGACAACGAATGCACGGCAATCACGCCATCAAGACCATGCTGCAAAATGGATTGAGGTGATGTTGACCACGTGAACTCTGCGTAGCACTCATCGCTGAACACAGGAACGTTGTTCTTACGGCCCCAATCTGCGGCGTACTTCAAATCATCAAGACCACCCGTGGGGTTGCTGGGGCTATTCACCCACAACATCAACGCCCTATCAATGTCATCTTGCGAAATGGATGCGAAGTCCATGTGGCCCCCTGCATTCATCGGCACAGCAAGTGGACGAAGTCCCGCAAGAATTGCACCCATCTCATAGGTGGGATACGCAACAGATGGATAAATCACGGTGTCGCGATTAGGGCGACGCAACTTCATGTACTGCGGTGTGGTTGCAACGAATTCTTTTGTTCCGATGCATGCAGCGATGCGAGACAGAGGAACATCAATTGAGAAACGACGTCCCATCCAACGTGCAATAGAACGACGCAATGCTTCAGAACCAATCGATGCGGGATAACCGCGTTCTGAACCGGAACCAGCAAGAGCATCAATCACTGCTTGTGGCGGTGGGTCACATGGCGTGCCAATAGAGAGATCAACGATGCCGCCCTCATGTGCTGCGGCCATCTTCTGATACGCGTCGAGACGGTCGTACGGGTATGGAGGTGGCTCGAAGCCCACGAGGTCTCTGTTGATGTCAGCCATGGTGGTTCTAGTTTCCACCATTTGACGTGCTGACGACGAACTCCCGCAATCGACCTGCTGAGGCTTCGGACAAACGGGCACGAATACGCAGCCCCGTCTCGGCCTCCTCAATAGACACCACTTCACCTTCACGGTGCACAGACGCCACAATGTCGCCTCGCTCAAACGGCACCAGCAGCTCTGTGACTTTGCTGATGGCACGCATACGGTCCGAAAGGCGGCGCAGCAAAATGTCCATGCCTTCGTTCTTCAGCGCAGAGACGGCAACTGCACCTTGGTACTCCTCCACCAGCGAAGCACCATGGTCATCCAGCATGTCGGCCTTGTTGAACACGATGAACTCGGGAACATTGTCTGCGCCAATTTCCGACAACACTTCTCGCACTGCAGTGATTTGTTGATCAGGATGAGTCGCACTGCCATCCACCACATGCACCAACATGTCGGCCGCCGCTGCAACTTCCAATGTGCTCTTGAACGATTCGACAAGACCGTGTGGCAAGGCACGAATGAAACCAACAGTGTCGGTGAGCAACACCGGCTCACCACCGGGCAAAGAGAGACGGCGAGTTGTCGGGTCGAGAGTCGCAAACAATCGGTCTTCCACAAGAACACCCGCACGCGTTAACGCATTCAGCAACGTCGATTTTCCTGCGTTGGTGTATCCGACAATGACAACAGAGGCCAAGCCACTACGACTGCGGCTCTTGCGTTGTGTGGAACGAGTGCGCTGCAAATCTTTGAGGTCTCGCTCTAACTTTTCAATGCGACGCATGATGCGACGACGATCAACTTCAAGTCGAGTTTCACCAGGACCACGCGTACCGATACCGCCACCCTGCTGCGACAACCCAGCTTTTGCACCGCGGCGCAATCGCGGCAAGCGGTACCGCAACATGGCGAGTTCTACTTGCGCTTTACCTTCTTGGGTGTGAGCGTTCTGCGCGAAGATGTCGAGAATGACTGCAGTGCGGTCAAGTGCTGTTCGGCCGAGCACACGCTCCAAGTTGTACTGCTGACCTGGCGTGAGCTCGTTATCAAACACCACAGTGTCGGCATCAAGTGCCAAGCACACTTCTTTTAGTTCTTCAACTTTTCCCTTGCCGATATAAAACGCCGGATCAGGAACATCTCGACGTTGTGTCACACGAGCCGCTTCGTCTGCGCCTGCGGTATCAATCAGTAATGACAGTTCGTCAAGACCTTCTTCAGTGTCTTCGTCGGTATGGCCACCCATCGTGACGCCCACCAACACAATCCGTTCCCGAAAAGAGCGCTCAATCAGTGTCTGAGTGAGTGCCTCCTGGTACGGATTACTCATACAGGAACCGTGATGGTTGCGATGTACGCAGCCGGCCCGATGAGAGTGGCTCGACGATCATCGGAAATACGCACGCGCGCAACGCCGCCATCCATATGCACGACGACTTCTTCAACACTCTTTGGGACAAGTCCCCACGACAAAGCTGCATCGGCAGCTGCACATGCACCCGTGCCACATGCGCGTGTAATGCCTGCGCCACGTTCATGGACACGCATGGTGATGGCGTTGATGCCAGGGCCTTGTTCGATGATCTCAAGATTCACCTGCGGAACGATGGAACCGAGTCGACCGAGATCAACAAACGCAACTTCTTCAACACCAACAACAGAGTGTGGATTACCGAGCGATACATGACTGACAGGACGCATCGGGTCGCATTCCAAACCTGCCCAGCCTTCTGGCTCATTGAGGTTGGTGACTTCACCCATGTCGACGCTGACTTGAATGACATCGCCATCCCAGTCGCCCACCACAGTTGCTGTGCGCATCCCTGCATCGGTGCGCACGTGATACGTGGTGTTGGCGGTGCCTTGTAACGCAGTATGTGCTGCTTGCACTAAACACCGAATGCCATTGCCGCTCATTTCGGCGACGCTGCCGTCGGCGTTATACAAACGCATGGTGAGGTTGGTGGAACCATCCATGCCCAGCAACAACAAACCATCGGCACCGATGCCAGTGGAACGTGCGCAGACGGCGCGTGCAACATCTGGCCATGCATTTTCAGGCTCACCTTGGGCAAGGGCGTAGACGAGGAAATCGTTTTCTAAACCGTGGTGCTTGGTGAGAGTCGCGTGCATTGGTTCACAGACTAAGCGAGAGCAGCCACAACAAGAGGGGTGACTTCGGCGATTGGGTCGTTCTGTACCTCGACCCACTGAATTCGTGGGTCTCTGCGGTACCAACGCTCTTGGCGCACCGCGAATTGCTGGGTGCGAAGAATGGTTGCATCAATCGCCTCCTCGAGACTCCAGCGGCGCTCAATGTGCTCGATGATTTCCTTGTATCCCAGAGCTTGACGCGCCGTGTCGGAAATTCCCTTTGGCTCATTCATGATGCCGCGCACTTCGTCGACGAGACCAGCCTCAATCATTTTGTGGACACGCAATGCAATGCGCTCGCGAAGTGCCTCACGCTGCCACTTGATACCAATCTGCACAGTGTCGACCGGAGGGTACGTTCCAATGCCTTCACCAAACGAACTAAATGTCTTGCCACTTCCGAGGCACACTTCCAACGCACGAATCATGCGACGACGATTGTTCGGGTCGATCTTCTTCACCGCTTCAGGATCAAGTTCTGAAAGTTGTTCGTAGAGCGCTCTCGTGTCGCGATTCGATTCCAACTGTGCACGAATCTTTGGGTAATCCCCTGGCATGGACAAACCATCCACCAGAGATGTGACGTACAAGCCGGTGCCGCCGACAATCAGTTCACTTGCACCCTCTTTGCTGATCTTCTTTCGAGCAGCAGCAACATCTTCAACAAATCGCGCAACCGAGTAACGCTCATGGGGTTCTGCGACATCAATGCCGTAGTGCACAACTCGAGCTCGATCGTCGGTAGTGGGTTTTGCAGTGCCGATATCCATGCGGCGATACACCTGCATCGCGTCAGCAGCAATAATGTGCACGTTCGCAACGGTGGTTGCGGCTGCCATTGCAACATCACTCTTTCCACTTGCCGTGGGTCCAAGCACCACGACTGATTTGTTCATGGTCACGAGTTACGCCGTTGCAAGAGGGATACGAATCTTGTGTGTTGCCTCATGCAGCACTTCAACAAGGTGACCCTTGAGATAGTGCGCGGCTGCATCTTCGATTTCAACATTGCAATAGGTGCCAGGACGCAACGGTTGTGGCACCGTGAAGTGCACCAACTTGAACTGGCGTGTGCGGCCAGACATGATGCGCGGGTCTTGCTTGCTCGGGCCGTCAACTACGACTTCTTCAATACGACCAATGCGTTCGCGATGCTTGCGCAGTGCACTGCGCTCCACCACCACGCGCAAACGATCGAAACGATCGCCCACTTCGGCGGGGTCACAGAACTTCTCCACCATCAATGCGGCTTCTGTTCCTTCGCGTGGCGAGAAGATGAACTCAAACACAGAGTCGAAGTCAGCTTCAGCTGCAACTTCCATGGTGCGAACAAAGTCGGCTTCGGTTTCACCGGGGAAACCAACGATGATGTCGCTAGTGACGGCAATGTCAGGCATGAGACGACGCGCTTCAGCAAGACGCTCGAGATAACGATCTGCGGTGTAGCCACGATGCATCAGCGACAACACGCGGTCGGAGCCTGATTGCAATGGGTAATGCAATTGCTCGCACACCGACGCAGTTTGCGCCATGGCTTCCAACACGTCGATACGCATGTCTTTCGGGTGTGGGCTTGTGTAGCGCACGCGGCGAATACCCGACACTGCTCCGACATCGCGCAACAACTGTGCGAACTGCGGACTAGCAGAGACATCAGCTCCATCACGACGAGCAGCGAGCGAAAGATCGCGTCCGTAGCTGTTCACATTTTGACCAAGGAGAGTGACTTCCGTGATTCCTTGTGATGCAAGTGACTGCACTTCACCCACGATGTCGGCGAAGGGACGGCTGATTTCTTTGCCACGCACGGATGGAACGATGCAATACGCACACGTATTGTCACAACCAATCTGAATGGTGACCCACGCGTTGTACGAAGTCTCACGACGTGCAGGCAAAGCACTGGGGAACAACGCATGGTCGTCCATCACCGCTTCTTCAAGAATCTCCGTGATTGGTCCGTGTTCAGCAGCATGTGCCAATAACTCCGTGGTGCGATGCACGTTGTGCGTGCCCATCACGACGTCCACCCATGGTGCGCGCGTCTGAACGATGTCTTTGTCCTTCTGAGACAAGCAACCGCCCACAACAATGCGGCGACCTTCCTTGGCGTCTTTCCATGTCTTGAGGTGACCCAAGGTGCCGTACAACTTGTTGTCGGCGTTCTCGCGAATACAGCAGGTGTTCAACACCACGACATCAGCGTCAGCATCGTCTTCTGCTCGAGTCATGCCATCGGACTCCAGAAGGCCGGCAATGCGTTCGGAGTCATGTTCGTTCATCTGACACCCAAAGGTGCGCACAACATAAGACTCTGGGCTCTTGCCACTCACCCCATTGAGGCTACCGAGCCCTGCAGGACCGAGTCCCGAAACTGACCCGAGAATGCCGGAGAGCCGGCCCCCGCCTGGGACCGGCTCTCATACGAGTGGTAACTCGATGGTGGTGACTGACGAATCAGTCAAGTTCGATAGGAGCTTCGTCCTTCTCGGAGAACTCAACAACTTCTTCTTCGCCGTTGAGACCAGCCTGAGCACGAATCTTCTGCTCCATGTCGACCATGAGTTCAGGGTGATCATGCAAGTAGTTCTTCGCGTTCTCGCGACCCTGGCCCAACTGCTCACCTTCGTAGGTGAACCATGCGCCGGACTTCTTCGCGATGGCCATTTCGACTGCAAGGTCGAGCAATGCGCCTTCGCGGCTAATGCCCTTTCCGTACATGATGTCGAATTCAGCCTGACGGAATGGCGGAGCAACCTTGTTCTTCACAACCTTCACGCGAGTACGTGAACCGGTGACTTCTGCGCCGTCCTTGATGGCTTCAATACGACGGATGTCGAGGCGAACCGATGAATAGAACTTGAGTGCACGACCACCAGGTGTTGTTTCTGGCGAACCGAACATGACGCCGATCTTTTCGCGCAACTGGTTAATGAAGATGCAGATGGTGTTCGACTTGTTGAGGTTTGCAGTGAGCTTGCGCAATGCCTGGCTCATAAGACGAGCCTGCAAACCGACGTGACTGTCGCCCATGTCGCCTTCGATTTCTGCACGTGGTGTGAGTGCAGCAACGGAGTCGATAACAAGAACGTCGATTGCACCGGAACGAATGAGCATGTCGGCGATTTCAAGTGCCTGCTCACCAGTGTCTGGCTGAGAGATGAGGAGTTGGTCGATGTCAACGCCGATTGCCTTGGCGTACACAGGGTCCATTGCGTGCTCAGCGTCGACGTAGGCACAGATGCCGCCGTTGCGCTGTGCTTCTGCAACAACGTGCATAGCAAGGGTGGACTTACCGGAGGATTCTGGTCCGAAGATTTCAACAACGCGACCACGAGGTAAGCCGCCTACTCCGAGAGCAAGGTCGAGGGGAAGTGCGCCGGTGGGAATGGCCTCGATAGCCATCGAGCCCTTTTCTCCCATTCGCATGATGGAACCTTTTCCATACTGCTTGTCAATCTGGGCGAGTGCTGCATCAAGTGCTTTGTCGCGTTCTGGGCTTGGTGTGCTCATGGTGTGTGCCTTTCGGGTGCATCCCCAGCGGTTGCTGTGGAATTGCGGACTGTATGCAATGGGTGTGTTCGAACAACAACACTGTAACTACGAACAGGTGTTCGGTCAAGCATTTGTTATCGGCACCATGTGCACCGCTGTCCCCACTAGGTGGCAACCCAATTTCTTGGGCCGAGCTACCAGGACCTTAGCCAATCAGGGCTTGGATTTCAGCCATTCTTCAGCCGCCGCAATGTCCTCATCGGACGGCGGGCGAATGAAGAGATCGACGCCCTGCCAGACGCAATACGTGAGGGGGTACGTGATGATTGGAACGAACACAGCCAAGATTCCGGCGACGATCAGGAGCGGCACGAGATCGATACCCACGGCCACCGAAATGACCATCCAGACGATGATGCTGCCAAAGGTCATGAAAACGCCCATGGTCGCTGCACCAAGTTCGTAGCCCTCATACCCTCGCTCCCAGTTGATGCCACAGGTTTGGCATTGCGGAGCCTTTTTGTACCAGGAGATGAAAAATGAGCCTTTGCTTCCGCACCATGCACAGCGATGAAAGAGACCACGAAGAATCATGCGTGGCAGTGCCACGCGTTTGTGGTCATGAAGTGGATGTGTCAACGGGGCCTCCGAGAAGCGAACGAACAAAGCGCCTCTTGCTTTGCTCAAACTGTATGTCAACTCATCCCCCACACGCATCTGTTTTGGGGCTCGGCGGCTCTTGCTCACCGCAGACTTTTGACACAGTGATTTTCGCAGTTGGGAGAACCATGCGAAGGTGGCACACTGTTGGTCTCCATGGTGGGCGTAGCTCAGTTGGTTAGAGCGCCAGGTTGTGGTCCTGGAGGTCGGGGGTTCGAGACCCCTCGTCCACCCCATTCGCTCGCTGGCACCGAGAAATCGGTGCCAGCGGAATGAATGTTTGGGTAACGCCGTGGAGCACCGTCTAAGGTGAGAACTTCATAACGCGCCTTTAGCTCAGCCGGTAGAGCAACGGACTCTTAATCCGCAGGTCCTGGGTTCGATCCCCAGAGGGCGCACAGTACGAAAAGCCCAGCGATTTCTCGCTGGGCTTTTGTTATTCCCTGACTCATGGCCCTGAAATCAATCGCTATAGGCCGTTGAGAACAATTAGAGAGACTCTCTTCTTGGATTTCCAACCGGGCTTATGGGTCACGGTGACCTCCACCGTGCACTTCCCCGCTTTCAACAATTGCACGATTGAATTCGAGATACGACACACGGTCGTGGACTTCGCTACAACTTGCATCGACACTTTGGCATCGCCAGGAACACGTAGTCCCGCTGATTTCGCAATTGTTCTTGCGGTCAATGCACCAAACGAAGCCCACAAGCGTGGACTGGGTGTCACCACTGAGGATTGCGCAGGAACCGTGGTCGTCGGGCTTCCGGCTGATGGACCACTGCTTCTACTGCTTGTGCATTCACCCGCAACAGTGGGAGTCAATCCATTCAACGCCGTTCCAGGCCATCCAGAAGCCCCCGCCGGATAAGTGATGCATTGCAGCGACCAAACAATCGATCCCCATGAAGCGATTGACGGTCGGTTGCCTTCAAAACGAAAACTCAGAAGAACATTGTCAGCAAAAATACTGGAACCCAATGTCGTAACAGACGACGGAATCACCACGTTCGACAGTGCATTAGTTGCGAATGCGCTATTTCCAATTGATGTCACAGCCGATGGAATAGTCACTGACGTCAACTGATTACCTGCAAAGGCAGACTCGCCAATCGAAGTAACCGACGATGGAATCGAGACCGAAGGTAACTGATTATTCATAAAGGCAGAGGCACCAATCGCCGTGACATTCCGTGGAATCGAGACCGATGTCAATCGATTATTCATAAAGGCGTAGTCACCAATCGCCGTGACATTCGGTGGAATCGAGACCGATGTCAGTCGATTGGACGAGAACGCATTTACCTCAATTCTGGTGAGAGTCGGTGGGAGGGTAATGGACGACAATCGATTATTGCTAAAAGCGCCCTCGCCAATCGATGTCACCGACGATGGAATTGACACCGACGTGAGAACTCCTCCCCAGAAAGCCCGATCCCCGATTGACGTCAAAGTCGATGGAAGAATCACTGAGGCCAAGTCAGGATTACCTTCGAAAACACGGTTTCCAGTTGATGTAAGTGATGGTGGAATCACCACCGAAGTCAAACGATTATTACCAAATGCCAAAATTCCCATAGTGGTGAGATTCGACGACAGCGAAAGCGACGACAACTGATTCGAGGCAAATGCCTCTCCTCCTAAAGTTGTCACTGATGACGGAATGACAATCGAAGTTAGAGAATTATTTGAGAACGCGTTCTCCCCAATAGATGTCACTGTTGACGGAATGACAACTGAAGTCAGACCACGATTAAAGAAAGAGAAGATTCGTATCGAAGTCACCGGATGACCATTTCCATCATCGCTAGGGATAACGACATCCATGCCATTGCAATTATCACAGCCGGTCACTGCCGCATTTGCTCCGTCAACTTGGAAATAGAAAGTTCCGGTAAACGTTGCAGCGCGAGCACTCGGCGCACCCGGCGTTAAGAGAACGACCACACCGGCTCCAAAAACAAACACCGTGACCAAGGATGACCATATTTTTCTCAAGGAATTCTCCATTCATCTGCATCCGCCCCATCGCAGGGTCAATGCAGAACAACACCAAGAGAACACCCTTGATCTGGTCAACAGTTATTGACTCCTAAAAAAATAATAGGGTGCGATCAGGACGAACTACGCAACTGGAGCTTCACATGGCTGTTCTTGAAGTCGAAACGTTCTCGCTTATTGCGGGAACAGACCCACAGGTCTTTCGCGCACTGGACGAGGCGATGCAGGAATGGTGCTATTTCAACCGGCCAGGCCTTGCCCGTCGAACCGCAGCAAAGCAGGACGACGGCACCTACATCGTCATCACATTATTTGCAGAGGCATCCAACTCTGACGCCAACTACTACTTGAGCACAGACTCTGTTGTTGTGAACTGGTCTGCTGCGATCAAGCAGGACTCGCGTTCTCTCAACGTGTATTCGTTGCTGTAGTTACTGTTGCACCAACGTCACGCGATTGCCTTCAGGATCTTCGATTCCCGCAATCAGCGCACCACCAGGAATTTGGAATGGCTCCTTTGTTTGTCTGCCGCCTAATGCCACAGCACGAGTCAACGACTCAGCCACGTTCTTGACTTGGATGTACAAAGTCACGCCACCGCGTTTTCCTTCGCGCATGTGGCCTCCGATTCCGTTCTCAGGTCCGCCAATGCCAGCAGGAATCTGACGAATGAATCCTTCACCGATGTTCCAGTTGAACATCTCGCGATAAAACGATTCGAGAAGGTTGGCGTTCAGCGCTTCGATCTCGAAATAAACAACGGGGCGTGCCCAATCATTTTCCATCTGGCAAATCTCCTACAGGCTGAAGGCGGCGACGACTTCGACGTGGTGAGTCTCAGGGAAGATGTCGAGTACTTCAACTTCACCAATCTTGTAACCAGCATCGGTGAGCAATCGTGCATCACGCGCGCCAGCAACAGGATCACAGCTCACCAAGATGATGGTCTGTGCACCGGTTTCGATGATCGCTTGTGAGCCGTGCTTGCCAAGACCTTGACGTGCAGGATCTGCAATCACCACATCAACTTCAGCGGCTTCCCAAGTGTCCACGTTTGCTTGCTCAATCACTGCGGCGCATTCGGCCAAGTTGCGCACAGCATCACGACATGCAGACTCTGAAGATTCCACCAGCAACAACTCATCGAAACGATCCGAGAACGCAAGACTGAACAAGCCAACGCCGCCGTATGCATCAAGCAACATGCCACCTTCGATACCCAAGTTGTCGAGGCGACGCGACACGGAGTCAACAATCAACTCTGCTGCCTCAGGCGACGACTGGAAGAACGAACCCATCGAGACTTTGAAGAGATGCTCGCCCACCTTCTCGGTGATAGTGGCGCGCTCACCTGTCTTCAGACCAGCAGGAAGCCCATTGGCCAACTTGCCTTCATGTGCCCACACACCAACATCGCCGGTGCGAGCACCCACGCGAATGGTGACTTCGCCGGCGCCTTCAAGAACAGGACGCGAAATGAAATCGTTCAATAACGGATGAGCCACCATGCACGAGGACACCGGAACGATGTCGTGTGAATCGTGCGCGCGGAAACCGAGATTGCCCGAGCTATCGCTCACCATACGAACTGTTGTGCGGCGTGCATCTTCAGTGAGACGACGCAACTGTGGATCAACGTCTAAGCGAGCTGTGCGGGCATATGCCTCTGCAACGATGGCCAACTTTGCCTGGCCTTGGATGCGGCGCTCAATGTGCTGCCAATCGCATCCACCACAGCCATGCGCCACATGTTCACACGGTGGCGTGCGACGGTTCTTGCTGGGCTCGGTCACCGAGAGCAATTGACCGCGACCAAAGTCGGTCTTTTTCTCGGAGAGTTCAATCTCGACGAGTTCGCCTTCGAGGACATTCGGCACGAAGACGACGCGACCATCATCCATGCGAGCGAGGCCGTCACCGCCGGCTACGAGCTTCTCAATACGAACGGAATGTGTAGATGTCACCGCATCAGCGTAGGGGGCGCACAGCTCTCCCCTCGGGACACCTGAGGGTCATTGGCTAGGGTGAATCGCGTGACATTGCCCATTCAAATCGCTCCCTCCGTACTGCCCGCTGATTTCTCCAAGTTTGGTGAAGAAATCCATGCACTGGATGAAGCCGGCGTCGACATCATTCAGTTCGACGTGATGGACGGTCAGTTCGTACCGAACCTCACCTTCGGACCCGATGTGATTGCAGCGGTTCGCCCGTACACAACGAAGCCATTTGAGGCGCACCTCATGGTTTACACACCAGACGTAATGGCACAGCGCTACATCGAGGCTGGCTGCCAGCGACTCATCGTGCACGCCGAGGCATGCACCCACTTGCATCGCACACTCGAAAACATTCGCAACATGGGCGCTACTGCAGCAGTTGCACTCAACCCGCATACTCCTGCCAGCACTGTTGAGAACATTCTCGATCTTGTTGACATGGTGTTGGTGATGACCGTGAACCCAGGCTTCGGTGGTCAGAGCTACATCAAGACAATGGAACCAAAGATTCGTCAGGTGCGAGACATGATCACCGCACGCGGTCTTGGCGACACCGTGCACCTCGAAGTGGACGGCGGCATTTCGCCGACAACGATCGCAGGCGCTGCGAAAGCAGGAGCAAACGTTCTCATCGCTGGCAGTGCGTTGTACAAAGACCCACAAGGTCTTGGTCACGCAGTCACCGAGTTGCGCGCACTCGCAACTGCTGCATTCGCTGACTAAGAACTAGTTCTTCGGCGCCGGGCGCTGTGGTCGTGATTTTGTTTTCGCCGGCTTTGTTCCGCGACGTAACCACACCAGACCAACAAGCCCCATCAACACCAACACCGGTGGCAATACAAGCGCAATAACAATGCGCCAGGGCTGTTCAAACAACTTGCCCAGAATGCTCGTGCTGATTGCCGAACCATCGGTGTGCAATGTGCGAGCCGCAGCTTCAAACACTGGACACTTCTTGTTAGATCCGACAACTTCAGCACCACCGAACAGTTCTGCTGAGTCACGCACAGTGGAAGACAGTTTCAACGACACCGCATCGGGGTTTGCGCCGACAATGTACGAGCTGCCCTTCTTGAGGTACTTCACATCGGAGCCGTATCGCACTTCCACTTGATTGTTCGAGAGATACCCCTCTAACGAGCCAGCTCGCATCTGCCACACCTCGTACACAACGCTCACGGCATCTTTTGAGATTGCTTTGCCGACAAACACCGCTTGCGCTGTGGGAGGCAATGCACAGCCCTCTGGGACGGTGGTAACGGCGCTGGGCAATGTTGTCGTGGTCGTTGTTGTTGTAGTGGTCGTCAGAACTGGAAGAGCACAACCCGTCACCGGCACCGTGGTGGCCGTTGTGCCTGTCGAAGGTGGACACAACACCGGCACCGTGGTTGTTGTTGTCGTGGTCGTCGTTGCGCCTGAAACAGAAGCAGGCGCCAAAGACATCAATGCAGCAGCCGCAATGGGGAGAGCAACAACAAGGCGACGCATTCTTGACACGCTACTCATGCTGAACGCGCGTGATTGGGCGCTTCAACAGCGATACTGGAGCCATGGGATTCAACCCGACTCGCAAACAAGTCGCACGCAAGACAGACATCTGGTTTGTCATTGCCGCCGTCACCGTGGCATTTGCGTTGGTTGCATGGGCATTCCTCGGATAGCCATGGCTCGCAAGATTTGGGATGGTGACCTGCATGGCGAAATAGATGTGCGCCGTGTACAGCCATACGAAGCGCTGAAGCAATACATCTGCCCTGGATGTGATCGCGATATTCCTGCAGGCATGGGACACGTTGTCGCAGTCCCCCGCGACGCACCCGATCTTCGACGCCACTGGCACAAGGCATGTTGGGAACGCCGTAGTACAGGTAAGTCTCGTTAGAACGCGTTTTCGTGCACCTCTAATTGCGTGCCGAGAATTGCAGCAACATCAAAGCGCACACGCAATCCTCTTTCTTCCAACGTTCGAACAAAAGCAAACCCTGCACGTTGCACACGTTCCACTTTGAGCGGTGTCATCGCTTCAAGTGGTGAGCCATATTCCGCCGTGGCTCGTGCCTTCACTTCGCACACAACAATCAGATTTCCGCGACGTGCGACAACATCAAGTTCTCCACCACGCATTGTCCAGTTACGTGCGATAACGGAATAACCATTCGCGATGTACCACTGAGCTGCACGTTCTTCTGCCCAGCGTGCGCGGGCAAGCCGTTGTTCGGCTACAGGACTTCGGGGCCGATGATGTCGTCCGACGGGAGTTCTTCCACGTTGACGTCCTTGAAGCTGAGCACCTTCACCGATGGGATGAATCGGGTCTTGCGGTACATGTCCCATACCCATGCGTCGGTCATCTCCACAGTGATGAGTGGACGTGCGCTGTCACCAACAACATTGACGGTGACGGCATTCGCCAAATAAAACCGGCGTTCGGTTTCCACTGCGTATCGGAACATGCCGACAACGTCTTGATACTCCTGAGCGAGTTTGTACTCGCGGTCAGCCTCGAAATCTTCGAGGTCGTCTGAGTTCACCAGTGCAACCAGTGACCAGAAACGAGTGGCTTACGCTTCGCGCTTTTCGCGAATCTTTGCAGCCTTACCAACGCGATCGCGGAGGTAGTACAACTTCGCACGACGAACGTCGCCACGACGGAGAACCTCGATCTTTGCAACAGATGGGCTGTGCTTAGGGAAGGTGCGCTCGACGCCTACGCCGTAGGAGAGCTTGCGAACTGTGTAGGTCTCTGCAATGCCAGAACCTTGAATGGCCATGATGTTGCCCTGGAAAATCTGGATGCGCTCTTTGCCAGATTCAACAACGCGTACGTGCACCTTGACTTCATCACCAGGGAAGAAAGTTGGGATGTCATCGCGCATGTTCTGGTTGTCAACGATGTCTGTGCTCTTCATGATGATTCCTTGGCGACTGAGATGTGGACGGCACTAGGCCTGTTCGGGCTGACCCGAAGCGAAGATAGAAGGATACGAGGCGAAGGGCACCCCTTCCAACAGTTGTTTCTCAGCTTCTGTTAATCCCCCGCGGGCCTCAATGAGGTCGGGGCGCTGCTGAAGGGTGCGCCAGAGGGCCTGGGCATGGCGCCAGCGGGCCACTTTGGCATGATCTCCGCCCCTCAGAACCTCAGGCACTTCCCATCCCCGAAACTCTGCAGGCCGGGTGTACTGGGGCTCTTCCAGCAAGCCAGATTCCCCAAAACTCTCTGTGACCGGCGATTCGGCATTTCCCATCACTCCAGGAATGAGGCGGGTGACGGCTTCAATCATGAGACATGCCGCGACTTCCCCGCCTGCCAACACGACATCTCCGACGGACACCTCATGGTCCACCAAGTGCTCGCGCACGCGCTGGTCGACGCCTTCGTAGCGTCCACACAACAAACTGAAGCCAGAACCCGCGGCCAGCGTATGAGCCATATCTTGGTCGAACTTCTGACCGCCGGGGCCAAGAAGAATCAACGGACGGGAAGGGTTGGCGGCTTCGACAGCAGCGAAAATGGGCTCGGGACGCATGAGCATGCCGGCCCCCCCACCAAATGGGGTGTCGTCCACCGAGCGATGCACGTCGGTTGAGTAATCACGGATGTTGTGATTGCGCAGATCGATGGCACCCGAGGAACGTGCGCGACCCAAAAGACTGTGCGAGCAGAACCCGTCGACCATCTCGGGGAACAAGGTGAAGACATCGATACGCACGATGTGACGCTACCTATTCGCCAGAGAGCGCTTCGCGCAATCCGGCCGGCGGGTTAATAATCGTGGTGCCACCATCGGTGGAGACGATGAAAGGTGCGGGCACAAGAACGCCGCCTTCAATTTCCAAGATGTCATGCGCAGGGTTCTGCAGAACTCCTGTGCAAGTGCCCCAATTCTCCCCGGTTGTATCCACGACTTGAGAACCGATGAGTTGATGCACCCAAAGACCGTCTTCGTCTTCAACAGGTGCCGCATAGAGAAACTTGTTTGTCAACTTTTCTGCATCGTTACGGTCATCGCATCCTTCGAAGTGAACAACGAAACGATCTTGCTGCCGACGCACTGTTGCAATTGTGAGCGTGCGCTGACCAGAGGTATCCAGAATTGTGAACGTTGCACCAACGGCATGGCGTGATGGGACGTCAGAAGTGAGAGAAATGAATAGGTCTCCACGGACGCCATGAGGCTTTCCGATTCGGCCAACTTCAAGAAGGCCTTCAGGAGGTGTGTGTGCGCTCAAAAATGATTATGCGTCAACAAAATCAACGTCGACATCGACATCGTCATTTGTTGCAGCAGCACGCACAACTGTGCGAATGCTTTGTGCGGTACGACCACGACGGCCGATAACACGACCAAGATCGCCAGGACCTACTCGAACTTCGAGAAGGATCTTGTCGCCCTTGCCGGGACCAGAAGTGACATTGACTGCATCTGCATCGTCAACAATGCTGCGCACGATGTGCGTGAGCACCGCGATTGCGATGGGTGCTTCAAGTGTGTTCGCGTCGAACTCTGACACGGGACTACTTGGACTTGGCTGCGGTGAACTGTTCCCAGGCGCCGCTGATTTCGAGAAGCTTGCGAACGCGCTCAGTGGGCTGTGCACCCTGCATGAGCCACTTCACGGCCTTGTCGTTGTCGATCGTGATTGTCGATGGCTCGGTGCGTGGGTTGTACTGACCGAGGATCTCGATGAAGCGACCGTCGCGTGCACGACGTGAATCAGCTGCGATAACGCGGTACTGAGGTTGCTTGGTCTTGCCGACGCGTGTGAGGCGGATTTTGACTGCCATGTTGCGAATTCTCCTGAAAGGGCCCTTTTCGGGGACTAGGTAAGGCTAGCGGTGGAGAACCCAAGACCCCAACGGGAACGACAGGGTTTCGGCCAGCGATTTACTTGAAAAATGGTGGCATGCCGCCAGGGGCGCCCGGAGCACCAGGGCCACCTGGGCCAGGGAAACCAGGGAATCCTCCTTGGCCACCCATCATGTCGCCCAGCTGCTGCATGGCTTGGCGCTTGTTGATCTTGCCCGGCTTGCCCTTGCCGCCCTTGCCCTGAGGCTTGGCGAGGCCGCCCATGCGCTTCATCATCTTCTGCATTTCCGTGAATTGCTTGACGAGACGGTTGATGTCGGCGACCTGGGTGCCACTGCCCTTGGCAATACGGGTACGGCGACTGCCGTTGATGATGCTGGGGTCGCGGCGCTCTTCGAGGGTCATCGATCGGATGATGGCTTCGGTGACCTTGACCTGGTCGTCGCCAATTTGAGCGTTCTTCATTTCCTTCGGCATGCCCGGGAGCATTCCCATGATTCCGGAAAGTGGACCCATTTTCTTGAGTTGCTGTAACTGCTCGAGGAAGTCTTCGAGGGTGAACTGACCCTCGAGCATGCGCTGAGCGGCTTCTTCGGCTTTGTCTTGTTCGAAGACCTTTTCGGCCTGCTCAATGAGAGTGAGCATGTCGCCCATTCCCAAGATGCGTCCGGCCATGCGATCAGGATGGAACTGCTCGAAGGCATCAATCTTTTCACCGGTGGCGGCGAATGCAATCGGACGACCAATGACGGTCTTCACGGAGAGCGCAGCACCACCGCGCGCATCACCATCGAGCTTGGAAAGAATCACACCGTCAATCGAGAGACGTTGGTGGAATGCATCAGCAACACTGACGGCGTCCTGACCAGTCATCGCATCGACAACAAGGAAGGTGTAGTTCGGCTTCACAGTGGAAGAGATGTCTGCGACTTGGCGCATCATCTCTTCGTCAATGGCGAGACGACCGGCGGTGTCAACAATGACAACGTCTTTGCCGAGTCGCTTTGCTTCGTCTAAACCACGACGCGCAGTTGCAACAGGGTCACCAGGTTCCGAGAACACAGGAACACTGATTTGATTTGCCAACGTGCGCAACTGTTCAACTGCTGCAGGACGCTGAAGGTCTGCACCCACCAACAATGGTTGGCGACCTTGTGACTTAAACCAGCGCGCAAGTTTTGCTGCGCTAGTGGTTTTACCTGAACCTTGCAGACCAGCCATGAGCACCACTGTTGGCGGCTGGCTTGCATATGTGATCTTGAGTGTTTCGCCACCCAACATCGCAACGAGTTCAGCATTAACGATCTTGACGATTTGCTGGCTGGGGTCGAGAGCTTCCGAAACGGTTGCGCCGATTGCTTGTTCGCGAATACGCGCAACAACATCGCGCACGACTCCGATGTTGACGTCTGCTTCAAGAAGTGCGGTGCGAATTTCGCCCATGACTTCATCGACATCAGCCTCGGTGAGACGGCCCTTGCCTTTGAGTCGCTTGACTATTCCTTGTAAGCGGTCGCCGAGTGAATCAAACATCGTTGTTCAGGTTACCGACTCAGACTTCGAGCGGTTTAGCCCACTGTGATTGCGATGACTGTTCCATGCTTCACGCTCAGATTCACTCGGTTTTTCGAATAATCCTGCGTCAACATAAAGAATTCGCCATCACGAGCAGCGATACGCACGACCCAACCATTAGCCATTGCCACCTTGGTGGCCTCAGCCTCTGGAAGACCGAGCAACTGCTGTGATGTGTTGTCATCAAGTGGTTGCGATGGTGTTGGTGGAGCGACTCCCCCACTGACGGGAACCGTTTCCGTCGTGACGGTTGCATCACGTGGCACGACGAGGTGGTCATTAGTGATTGCTAACACTGTGCCCACTTCACCATCGATGTTGAAGTACGTATACGCCGGCAACAACATGTGCGTGAGATTCGCAAGCTTGGTTTCCATCAATGTGAAACGCACGCCCGTGATGGGAACCACAGTTGTCGAACTTGATGTTCCATCTGACGACGATGTTGACGTCGACGATGTTGCGGCAAGACGAGTCACAGAACCGATTGTTGCGTAGATCGGATTGTTCAATCGCTTCACTGCTTCAGTTGGAGTAAGGATGGGGAAACGTCCCGCCATTGCAATGGCAATCATTGGACCCGAAGCCGACATCAACTCGCCGTTTGTGTCGTAGATGAATTGAGTCGCAAGGTTGGTCTTGACGCCACCCAATGTGAGAAGACCCGTGACGACAGTTGAGTTCCCGACCTGCTCTGCGCTTAACGGATAGTTGGTGGGCACCATGTCGGCACGCGCAAGAATTTGGTTTGTTCGACGAATTGCTTCTCCAGTAGACAGCAACGGGGTCTTAGTCTCATTGTGCCGTTGACAATTTGTTTCTGGCGATGCGCACGCACCAGCCGACGGTGCAGATGACTGCTCCGTGCCGTTGCTGTACGTCCACCAACCGCCTGCTTCGTCAACAAACAAATGTGCGAAGTGAGGTTTGCCTGTCGAGTCTTTTACAACGTATGAGTTGTCATTAATTTTTTCGACGAGGCCTTGAATGTTGAGCGCAAAAGCAATCTTTGTTAACTCACCTGCAGGTTTACGACGACGCCCAATTGACCACGCCAAGAGGCGATTACCCAGATCAGGAAGTTGCCCTCGAACATCGAAAGTGACCGTGTTTGGAACCGAGTCGACAGGAGCACCCATTTCCTCCAACGACATGCGCACTTGACCCGACTCGCTTTGCGAAGAAGCGAGCAAGATTTTCACCGGTCCGTCATGCACACACGATGTCAGCGCAAGAGCACCAACGACAGCAGCTGAGAGAAAGGAAGTGCGCTTCATCACTGTTGAAGCGTAGGACTATTCGAAGAGTGCGGAGACGTATTCCGCTGGGTCGAAGGCCACAAGATCGTGTGCCCCCTCACCCAATCCGACCAATTTGACTGGAATTCCAAGGTCTGTCTCGATGGCGAACACGATGCCGCCTTTTGCGGAGCCATCAAGTTTGGTGAGAACAACGCCTGTGACGTCTGTGGCCGCTGCGAACTCACGTGCTTGAGAGAGACCGTTCTGACCAGTAGTTGCATCAATGACGAGCAACACTTCATTCACAGTGCCCTCAGCCTTTGCAGCAACGCGACGAACTTTCTTGAGTTCTTCCATCAGGTTCGACTTGTTCTGCAAACGTCCGGCCGTGTCGCCAAGAACAAGGTCAATGCCTTTTGCGGATGCGCTCTGAATGCCGTCGAAGATGACTGAAGCAGGATCGCCGCCTTCAGCACCACGCACATAGGAAGCACCGCAGCGTTCAGCCCAGACGAGAAGTTGTTCTGCTGCTGCAGCGCGGAACGTATCTCCTGCTGCCATTAATACTGTTGTGCCC
The DNA here is from genome assembly GCA_937927625.1 of uncultured Actinomycetes bacterium. Taxonomy (GTDB): domain Bacteria; phylum Actinomycetota; class Acidimicrobiia; order Acidimicrobiales; family Ilumatobacteraceae; genus UBA2093. The sequence continues at coordinate 27,156 of CALBSD010000128.1, forward strand.
GTTGCAGTTTGTGCAGTGCCGATCTTTCCAATGGTGGTTGTCTTACCCACGCCGTTCACACCAACAAAGAGCCAAACGTTTGGCTTTGTTTCTGCATCAAGATGAAGTGTGCGGTCAGTGTCAGCAAGTTGTGCCGTCATGGCTTCGCGCAACGCATTAATTGCATCATCAGGAGTGCGGACACTTCCTGACTTTGCCGCAGCACGAATGGGATCAAGCAAACGAGTTGTTAAACCGATTCCGATGTCTGCGCGCAAAAGTGTCTCTTCGAGTTCGTCCCATGCAGTGGCATCAAGGGAGCCGCGGCCGCGAATGGATTGGAAGGCGTTCGCAAACAAACTGCGCGTACGCCCCGCCTTCTCCTTCACCGTCGCAGGTTCGGCAGGCCCCTCTTCTTCAATGACGTGTTCGGCTTCGTCGCCGACTACCGATTCGTCACTTTTCGCAGGCTCTAACGTTTCCGAATCGGCAGCGGCGCCCGCCGAACTTGTCGTAACAGAAGAGGAATCGGCGGAGTCCGGTTCCGTGGCCGAAACCTTCGCACTTGTGCGGGTTTCGGTTGCGGAAGCCGGCTCTACAGCCGATTCCAGTTTTGAAGTGCGTGACTTCTTGGCGAGAACTGTTCCGCCCGAAAGCAGGACGAGGACTGCGACGAGGGGAAGAACGATGTTGATCGCCGAAGACGCGAGCATGACTTAGTTCCCTGCAGTGTTGCTTGCGCGCTCTGACACAACCTTGGACGAACCGCCTGGCTGCATTGAGACTCCCAGCAAGCAGTCGGCTGCTTCCATGGTGCGCTTTTGGTGACTCACGATGATGAGCTGCGCATCACGACGGAATTCTTGAACGAGTCCGAGGAAGCGATGCAAGTTCACATCGTCGAGAGCTGCCTCAACTTCGTCCATCACATAGAACGGAGAAGGACGACTGCGGAACACCGCGAATAAGTACGCGAGCGCAGTCAAGGAGCGCTCTCCACCAGACAGAAGCGACAACTTCTTGAAGGTCTTCCCTGGTGGCGTTGCTTCCACTTCAATACCGGTGTTCAGCATGTCGCCAGGACTGGTGAGTGCAAGCTTGCCCTTACCGCCGGGAAACAACAGCTGGAACAAGTCGGTGAAGTTCTTGCTGACATCTTCGAACGCCATTGCAAAGACTGTTTGAATTTCTTCGTCGATGGCTGCGATGACTTGAGCTAGTTCGCGACGAGAGTTGCGAACGTCGTTGAGCTGTTCTTCTAAGAAAGTATGGCGTTCTTGCAACTCAGTGAACTCTTGCAACGCTAATGGGTTAATCGGACCCATCAAACGAATGTCGCGCTCCAGTGCACGGGCACGATCTGCGTGGTCAACACCCTCTGCCACTTCTGGCATTGGTGAAGATTCAGCAACTTCTGGCTCCACTTCAAGCTCACGACGAATAAGTTCAACGGCGGCTTCGAGACGCATACGTGTCTCCGCCTCTTCTACGTCAACACGGCGACCACGCTCGCGCAATGCTTCCAACTGCTGCTCTGCTTCAGTCCGACCACGACGAGCGACATCAAGACGTGAGGTGATTTCACGCACTTCATCGCTTTGACGACGACGCATCTCGTAGAGCTCCGCAAGACGTGACTCGGCTGCCAATCGATGACCCTCTACCAATTCACCCAAGCGAGTGATGGCAAGCAGTGACGCCTCAATGCGCTGACGACGAACTCCGGCCTCAGCGCGAGCAGCAGTATCGACTTCCAAACGACGATCGGTTTCCTCAAGACGCTGCTTTAAGAACTGGTCGCGCTCACGCAATCCAGCGAGGCGCACTTCGAGATCCTTACGACGCATCGCCATGTGTGCAGACTTTGAATCAATCGCCGCACGTGCTTCACCTTGTGCCTTTGCAGCAGCAATTTCTGCTGCTTCAGCATCTTCTAGTGCGGGCAACAGTCCTTCGAGTTCTGAAACGCGCTGCTGGTAACCCTCAATGCGGCCACGGATGTCATCGAGAGAGCCCAATGTCATTTCACGTTCCGCACCGTTAGAACGGCGATCATTCGTTGTCTTGGCAAGACGCTCGTTGGCGGCTTCAACGGCACGCACCTGACGATCAAGCTTTGTCTGTGTTTCGTTGATGCGCGTCCGAGCAGCAACCAACAACTTGCGCTGGTTCTCTACTTCTGTATCCAACGACTGCAACTCTGCAGTTGCAGCTTCCACTTCTTTGCGAGTCTCTTCGATGACTTCGATGGAGCCAACTTCATCAGCAGCACCCAAGCGCCAACCCGACGGTGCCAACTTGTCACCGCGACGTGTCACCACAATCGCGCTGGAGTTTGCTTCAACGATGTCAATAGCGCCAGCAATGTCGTTTGCACATCCGACGGACGACAACAAGGAATCCAACAATGAACCGAGCTGATTAGGTGCATCATTTGATGGACGAACATGGGAACGAACTGATTCGACACCACCGGGCAAAGGACCCGATGCGCCGCGGTTGAGCCCAAGAGCAATCACTGCACCGTTGTGATCAACATTGCGCAACTGGTCAATAGCGCGACGTGCCGATGCTGGGTTGGAAACAACGATGGAAGCCAACGTGTCGCCAAGCGCTGCCTTCACTGCAGCATCCCAGCCTTGGTCGATATCAAGAAGATCAACGAGTGCCCCAACAACACCCTCAATTTGAGCAAGGTGTTCGGCTCCAGTACGTGCACGGGTAGAGGCCATTGCTGCTTCAAGGGCCTCAAGTCGTGCTGATGCCCGAGCTGCGCGACGCTCTGCAGATGCACGACCTTGTTGTGCAGCATCACCAACATTCTCTGCCGTGTCACGCTCAGTTTGAGCGGTTGCTAGTTCGGAACGAAGTATGCCGACCGACGCTTCTGCTTGCGCAAGCTCTGCCTGCAATCCATCAATAGTTCCGACAAATGCATTGTCACGATTTTCAATCTGCTCAATGCGTGCTTGCAACTTCTGGATTTCACCAGCACCTTGCTCCACTGTGTTGCGCAATGTACGAAGCTCACCTCGTACTTCAGCAGCAGCAGTGGATGCTTCGTTGCCTTGCACGGTGTGGAACAAACCTTGTTCGTTGCGCTCACGCTCGAACGCATCTTCTTCCACTTGCAGAGCATCACTCTCGCTAATCGCAATGGTGAGTCCACGTTCCACCTCGGCAAGGTCATCACGCATCTCTGCTGCATCAGCTTCAAGCGCTGCAACGACATCTTCAGCAATGAGTTGACCCTGGTCACGCTCCATAGAGCGACGGCGCTCTGCAATTACTGCGACAAGACCACGTGCGCGCTCGCGCAACTGCTCGACCTTCATGAGCTCATCATTCAGCCCAGAGGCACCACGGGCCGCGAGTTCTTCCTCAGCAGTACGAACATCGGCTTCAAGCGTGTTCATCAGTTCGCGCAATTCGCGTTCGGATGAATCGCTGCCAGCCTTCTCGGCTTCTAACTGAGCAAGTTTTTCGCGCAATCCAGCCACTTCACGCCCAGAGAGATACAAGCGCAATGCGCGCAGTTCGCCCACGACTTCTTCGTAACGACGTGCTGCTTCGGCCTGGCGCTCGAGAGGACGCAACTGGCGGCGTACTTCACGAATGAGGTCTTGCACGCGCAACAAGTTTGCTTCGGTTGCCTCAAGGCGACGTTCTGCTTTTTCTTTACGCTTGCGGTATTTCAGGATGCCCGCTGCTTCTTCAATAATCGCGCGACGGTCTTCGGCGCGTGCAGTCAAAACAGCGTCAATCTGACCTTGGCTGATGATCACGTGCTGCTGACGGCCAACACCAGCATCAGACAACAGTTCTTGCACGTCGAGCAAACGACATTCCACGCCGTTGATTGCGTATTCAGAATCTCCGTTGCGAAACAGTGTGCGCGACACGGTGATCTCCGTGAAGTCGAGAGGCAACAATCCTGCCGAGTTGTCGAGAGTCAACATGACTTCGGCACGACCAAGCGGTGAACGCTTTGACGTTCCGTTGAAGATGACGTCTTCCATTTTCTGGCTTCGCACCGAACTTGGAGCCTGTGCACCAAGCACCCAGGCAATGGCGTCCACAACGTTTGATTTGCCAGATCCATTTGGGCCGACGACAACAGTGACGCCAGGTTCCATTTCCATAACGGTGGAATCAGCGAAGGACTTGAAGCCTTTGAGGGTGAGAGATTTCAGAAACACAGCGAAAACAACAGTAATAGAGACAACTCAGAGTCACCCCATGGCGTTACTTCTGACAGCGAGGGCAATAGGAAGTGGACCGACCCGCAACCATCACACGGCGGATGGAAGTTTTTCCACAGGTCAAGCATCCGAGACCTTCTCGGCCATAGACCCTGTGATTCTCTTGGAAGCTGCCGACATTGCCTTCCACGTCCACATATTGCGTGTCTTGCAGAGTTGAACCCCCAGATTCGATGGCTTCAGCCAAAATTTCGTGAATCGCGACGGCGAGTTGGTCAATCTTTTTACGGGACAATGTGTCGACAGTACGGCTCCACCGCAGTCCCACCCTGTGGAGAACTTCGTCTGCGTAGATATTTCCCACGCCAGCGACCACATGTTGATTGAGCAAAAGAGGCTTTATCGCGCCCCGCCTGCCCACCAGTCGTTCGGCCAAGATCGCCCCGTCGAAGGGATCGCTAATGGGATCAGGACCGAGTTTTGCCAATTCTGGAAGCACCTCTGCCTCATTGCGCGGGTCATAGACAACGACCTCGCCAAAGGTACGCGGATCAACAAACCACATCTCGTCGAGAGCTCCATCACGTTTTGACAGCTGCAACACCACATGCGTGTGTGGCGGTCGTTCAGTTCCAAACGGTTCCACTAACACTCGCCCACTCATGCGCAGATGAATCATTACCGCATCACCGGAATCGAGATCACACAAGATGTATTTTCCGCGTCGCCGGACTGCGGTCATCGTTGTTCCATTCAAACCGTGAATGACCGCTTCTTTGCCCACTCGACGAACAGAACGTTCACGTCCGACTTCAACACTCAATATCTTTCGACCGACAACTTTTGTTTCAATTCCACGTCGAACAGTTTCGACTTCAGGCAACTCAGGCATCGTCGGACAGTGACTCATATGCCACATGCGCGGCTACTTGTTCTGCAGCTTTCTTTGTACGTCCGGTGCCTGAACCAATGTTCTTGCCATTCACGACTGCATGTGCCGTAAAGACACGTTCGTGATCGGGTCCTTCGCCTTCAGTGTTGTACACCGGCGCCCCAAGACCCATTCGCGCACACACTTCTTGCAAACGAGTCTTTGAATCAAATGATTCCAAATGAGGAATCGCAGCATCAATCGAATCATCCAACAGGCGTTCCACCAATGCAAAAGCTTTCTCTGCTCCACCATCGAGGTACACCGCACCAATCAGTGCCTCTAGTGCATCAGCAAGAATTGATGACTTGTCGCGACCACCTGCGGCGTCTTCACCCTTACCGAGGAGGATGAAATCACCGAGCCCGATTTCGCGTGCGATGTCCGACAACGCATGCATGTTCACGACACTGCGACGAAGATCGGTCAGTTTTCCTTCAGGAGATTCTCCGAGGCGATGAAAAGCGATATCAGCAACAGCCCATCCGAGAACAGCATCACCTAGAAACTCGAGACGCTCATTCGAGAAGGCTTCATCATTCTCTGCTTGCCATGAACGATGCACCAACGCTTCATATATGAGAGCGGAGTTTTCAAACGAATGCCCAATGACTTCGGCGCATCGTGCCAAACGCTCATCGGATTCGAGGGTCATCGGACTATTCAGCCGTGCGCGCGAACGATGTAATCAACAGCGTCTGCAACAGTGCGCAGTTCTGCAAGATCGTCATCGTCAAATGCGAAGTCAGGAATTGTCTGCGAGAACTCTTGCTCTAACGAGTCAACAAGCTCAATGAGCGCAATGGAATCAGCGCCAAGATCATCAGCGAAAGTGCTGGTCTCTGAGATCACCGATGCTTCAATCTCGAGGATTTCTGCGAGGTGTGTACGAACAGTGTTGAGAACTGCGTTGCGATCTGCGGCCATGGGAATCTCCTGACGATGGTTCAGGAAGGCAGGCTAGTGGCAATGGCGAGGCGGATGGATTCCACCATCTCGGAGTCGACCATTTCTTTGGCGACCTTGATGCCATTCACCATTGCGCGTGCACTGCTGGAACCGTGCGAGATGATGCACACACCATCAACGCCCAACAAGATGGCACCGCCAACAGAGTCGGGGTCGAACGTGTCGTACAGAGGGAGGATGGCTGGGAGGATTTCCTTCGCTGCATCCTTGTATTCCGGCTGAGCAAATGCGGTGAACAATGCACCGATCACAGTCTTCAAGGTTCCTTCAAGCGTCTTCAGAACAACGTTGCCCGTGAAGCCATCGGTGACGACAACATCAACATCGTCAGTCATGAGGTCGCGGCCTTCAACATTGCCAATGAAATTGATGTGTGGTGACGCCTTCAAGAGTTCATATGCCTCTTTGCGCAAGGTGTCACCCTTGCCTGGCTCTTCACCAATTGACAACAGGCCAACACGAGGGTTCTCCACGCCGTAACGCTTCGTGGAATACACCGAGCCCATGATGGCGAACTGAACAAGCCACTCTGGCTGTACTTCTGCATTCGCACCAGCATCGAGAAGCACAGTGGGTGTTCCGCCAGGAACGGGAACAGGAGTTGCAATAGCGGGACGGGCCACGCCAGAAATACGACCCATGCGCAACAATGCGCTTGCCATCGTGGCGCCGGTATTCCCCGCAGAAATCATCGCGCTGGCTTTGCCGTCACGAACAGCTTCCGCGGCACGAACCAGTGTGGAGTCACGCTTCTTTCGAACTGACTGCGCAGGATCGTCATCCATTTCGATGACTTCAGAAGCGTGCATCAAAGGAAGGTCACCGGTTCCTTCCAGACCCTCAGGTCCGACAAGAAGCACGGGGATACCTAATTCAGCGGCCTGCAACGCACCAGCGAGAATCTCACTAGGCGCACGGTCGCCACCCATCGCGTCAACGGCGATTGGCAACATGTTCAATGAACCGTTACTCAGTCGACAGAGACGGCAACGCGGCCCTTGTACCAACCGCAGGTTCCGCACACTGTGTGTGGGATCTTTGCAGCGGCGCAGCGTGGGCATGTGCTGCGTGAAGGTGCTGTGAGGCGCCAGTTAGAGGCGCGACGCATACGTGTCTTCGACTTCGACTTCTTTTTCTTGGGAACGGCCACCGTGGTCTCCCTGTGTTAGCGGCAAAATCCTCTGTTTGAGGACTCGGACACGATAGCCCCAAAAGGGCCAAAACTCACTAGGTCGGGTCTTTGAGAGAACCTTTCAGCGATTCCAAGACCGCCCAACGGGGGTCAGAGACCGTGTTATCGCAAGAACAGGTGCCTTCGGAGAGGTCTTGACCGCAATGTGGACAGAATCCTGGGCAGTCGTCGCGGCAGAGCGGACCCAGCGGGATGGCCAACAAAAGGTTCTCGCGGACCATCGGCAAGAGATTGATCTGGTCATTTTCGATCTTGTACGCCTCGGAGTCATCGGGCATCTGTTGGTACAGCTCCGACAGCTCAATCGTCATGCGCTCAGAAATTGGAGCCAGGCAACGACGGCACTCCCCCGACCATGTGGCAGTTGTGCTGCCATTGACAGTCACCCCATTCGAAAGCGACTCGAGGTGCAGTGCGACATCAACCGGCTCATCGGAGATGCGGGATTCACCAAACTCGAGATCGGCTGCTGCAACGGACATCACCACATCTTTGGTTGTGCCCGGCCAGCGAAGAAGTTCGACGACATTGACGATGAGCGGAGTTGCCACGGCGTGCGTCTCCTAGATGTCTTGGTCGAAGAATCCAGCACTGTGCTGCTCTTCGATGTGCTCTTGCGCCTCCGGTGGTGGCTGGGATCCAATCGACAGACGTTGACGACCATTAGCAACGGTCTTCGAAAGACGATCAAGAAGAATTTCGAAGCTTCCCAGACGTTGGTCAAGGAAATCCTCTGTCTCGTTCTTTAGGCGGCGACTCTCTTCGTCGGCAGCGTCAATGACTTGACGCGCACGATTCTCTGCTGCACGTACGACTTCAGTGCGCTGCACCATCCGCTCTGCCTGCTGACGTGCGGCACCAAGAATTTCATCAGCTTCACGCTTTGTCTTTTCCAAGAACTCTTGACGTTCTTTCAACATCCAGCGAGCTTGACGAATCTCTTCAGGCAAACGCATCAACGCGTCTTCCAACAGTTCAATCACTTCATCACGATCAATACGTGGCGTACTGGACAGCGGAACACTGGGTGCTGTTGCAATGATGTCGATTGTGCGGCGAAGAAGCATTTCGCTTTCGCCGAGACGAGCCTGCACGGGTGCTGGCTGCGGATACGAATCATCTGTTGTGTCGTCGAAGTCGTCGAATGACATGTTGTTTGCTCCGTTACTTAAATGCTGCGGCCAACGCTGCAGCAACTGGTGCGGGCACCATGGAAGAAATATCGCCGCCATATTGTGCAATGTCTCGAATGAAGCGACTGCTGACATGGCTAAAACCCGGTTGGCATGGCACGTACACCGTGCGAACACCCGCAACTGCAAAGTTGGTGTGCGCCATTTGCTGTTCCACTTCGAAATCGCCAGGAGTACGCAGACCCTTCACAATGCACAGTGCATTGACGGACTGCGCGGCATCGACGGCTAGACCAGCGAACGCATCAACTGTGACGCCAGGGATGTGTGCGAGCGCTTCGCGAGCAACGCGAACGCGTTCTGCAGTAGCGAGAAGACCTGATGGCTTGTCGGGGTTGTGCATCACGGCGACCACAACATTGCCGAACAATTCAGCGGCTTGGGCCACAACATCGACATGTCCGTAATGGATGGGGTCGAAACTGCCTGGATACAGAACGGTGCTCATTCGCCCTCCACCGTACCGTCTGGGGCATCAGCGGGTTGGAGAAATGCGACGTGAGTACGGCCGTATTTCTTCTCACGGATGGTCTCCCAGCCCTCAATCTCCCCCACTGCGCGGTCTGATTCCAACACCACACAGCCAGCGTCGGCATCCACGATGAGGTCGCGCCATTGGTCAAAGCCATAGGGCGGGTCAGCGATGATGAGGTCAATGCCGGGCTGACGACATGCGGCCGTTGTCGCATCAACGGCCAAGACCGTGCTGCGATCAGAAAGTCCGAGGGCCGCAATGTTCTTCTTCAAGATGACGAGTGCATCACGGTCGCGTTCCACGAAGACGCAGTGGGCAGCACCTCGAGATAAGGCTTCAATCCCCATCGCACCGGTGCCCGCGAACAAATCAAGGACTCGAGCTCCGTCGACCACGTCAAGGCTTCCCAGGGCATTAAAAACGGCCTGTCGCACCTTGTCAGTGGTTGGGCGCGTGGCGTCTGATATCGGCGCTTCTATCCGCCGACCTCGAAGGTCACCTGCTACCACTCTCATAGAAGGCAGACTACGACCGTGATAACGCCAAGCGAGTCCATTGTCTGTGTCGACTGTGGTGGCCCTTGCCACTTATTGACAGCGCCGCGCGAAGACGGCACCTGGGTGGTCGACGATGTGGTGAGTTATCGCTGTCGTGATTGCCGAGATATTTGGTACATCGAACTCACTGAAGACGACAACGACCAACAGCCCGATTAGGAATCAACCCTTGTCGAGAGGGTCGAACTTGATGCCGAGAGCGGCCAAGTTCGAAATCTTTGTGGGCAAGTGGTTCAACCAAAAGTTGATGCTGAGGCGCTTGGGGTCACGAACGAACGGCTTGTTCTTTACGACCGCATCAACGGTGCGACGAGCAATCTTGACGGGGTCCGCCGTGGGAATGAGTTGCAGCTTCTGAAAGCGCTTCACGACGTCTTTTACCGATGATGTGCGAACTTCAATTGCATCCCACATGTCAGTATCTACTGGACCTGGCGACAACACCGTGATGTTCACGTTTGTTGCCTTCAACTCGCGACTTAACCCATTAACAAAGTTGAGGATTCCCGCCTTTGTTCCGCCGTACACACTCATGCCAGGGAAACCTGCGGTGCCAGCAAGAGATGAGACGAACACAATGTGTCCGCTGCTGCGAGCCAACATTCCGGGCAACGCGTGACGCGTCAGCATGAGAGGCACTTCAAAATTCACTCGGGACACCGTGCGAATTTCGCGATCATCTTCCACAGCGAAAGCTGTCGAGGTTTCAAGTCCTGCATTGTTCACCAGAACATCAATCGGGCCGTGGTCACGTTCGATGTTCTGAATCAGAGTGTCAACGACTGAATCATCGGTGAGGTCGGCAACAACCGCAACACCTTTGATTTCTGCCGCAACACGATTGAGTGCGTCAACGTTGCGCGCCACCAGAGTGACCTTGGCGCCGCGTCGTGCAAATTCACGCGCCATATTCGCGCCGATGCCGCGAGACCCACCAGTGACAACAACGTGCCTGCCATTCAGTTCCACAACAATCCCCCTTGTGTTACTGCCACCGTAGTGCGTTGATGTCAGGACTTAAACAGGAACTCTTCCTCTTCTTCATTGAAGAGGAGGTCAAGTTCATCGCGCAACGTAGGCGATTTCTTTAACAATGGGTCTGCGGTAATCAATGTGACGGCATCCTCGCGAGCCCACATGATGAGGTCGAGGTCTCGCTGCAGCGATGCAAGTGTGAGATCGCTCTGGCCCTTCTGTCGGCGACCCATGATGGTTCCTTCACCACGAAGGTTGAGATCTTCCTCTGCCAACACAAAACCATCCGTGCTGGCAACAAGTGCTTCCACTCGCGGAGATGGTTCATTGTCTTGGGTCACCAGATAGCAATGCGATTCCAACGCACCTCGACCAACACGGCCGCGTAACTGATGCAACTGCGCAATACCGAAACGTCCAGCATCAAGGATGATCATGCTCGTGGAGTTCGGAACGTCCACACCCACTTCAATCACTGTTGTTGCCACCAACACTTTGATCTCGCCGCGACGAAACGCGCCCATCACTTCTTCTTTTTCCGCCGACGACATGCGTCCGTGCAACAAGCCCACGCGATACCCAGAAAGTTCGCCGTACGAAAGTTCTTCGTATGTCTCCTCTGCAGAGGCAACTTCAAGCTTTTCGCTCTCTTCAATCAGAGGACACACGACATAGGCCTGCTGTCCGATGGCAAGACGTTCACGCACGTCTGCCCACATCGCACTGCGCTCCCCTTCGTCTGAGACTCGCGTTGTCACAATTGGTGTACGGCCTGGCGGCAGTTCATCAAGGATGCTCACGTCAAGATCGCCGTACACAGTCATTGCAGCGGTACGAGGAATAGGCGTTGCTGTCATGACGAGAACATCGGGAACAAGGCCGTGTTCGGACTCTTGCGCTTTGTCGCGAAGACGAGAACGTTGCTCCACTCCAAAGCGATGTTGTTCGTCAACGACGACAACACCCAGACTCTTGAACGACACTTTGTCTTGAATGAGAGCATGAGTACCAATGGCGATATCAACACTGCCATCAGCAATGCCGGCGAGAATCGCTTTGCGCTCTGCACCTTTCACCTTGTTCGTCAACAACTCAATACGTAACTGACGATCGCCAAAGAGGTTTCCTTCATCGCTGAGTCGCAGTGAGTCGAGCAACGCGCGAATACCAATGGCGTGCTGGTCGGCCAAGACTTCTGTTGGTGCCATCAGAGATGCCTGATGACCACCTTGCACTGCTGCAAGCATCGTTGCAACGGCAACCAACGTCTTACCCGCACCAACGTCACCTTGCAGAAGGCGATGCATGGGCTGGGGTGATGCAAGGTTCTTATAAATCTCAGCGATTGTTCGCGTTTGCGCTCCTGTGAGCGGGAACGGCAATGCCTTCATGAATCCATCAATGAGATGACCAGTTGTTTCATGCGCAAAACCAGCAGAGTCACGTTCCCACTGCGCCTTCTTGCCCACCAACATGAGCTGTACACGCAACACTTCATCAAATGCCAAGCGACGACGTGCCGCTTGATGCATTTCCGACGTCTCTGGCAAATGAATCGCGCGCATCGCTTCGCCACGCCCGATGAGTTCATGCGCCTTCAATACTTTTGCCGGCACCGGGTCTTCGATGCCGCGTGGCGCGCACTTGTTCAGCGCGTCTTCGATCCACTTCGCAAGGCTCTCTGACGAGATGCTCGACTTTCCACTTTGCGGATAGATGGGAACTATGCGCCCCGTGCGATTACCGATGGGATCAACAACAGGGTTTGTCATCTGTCGGTAGCCGTTGTACAACTCAGCTTTGCCGAACACTGCAACTTCAAGACCAACGGTCAATTGACGTTCGCGCCACGACTGATTAAAGAACGTGAGCGACAGCTTGCCGGTGTCATCGCCAACGACCGCCGTCACCATGGCACGGTTGTTCCGCGTGCGAATCGACTTGCACGACAACACCTTCACCATCACCATCGTGTCGACACCCAACTGCAGATCTCGCAGAGTCGACATGTTCGTGCGGTCGATGTATCGGCGTGGATACGTCTCGAGAAGATCAAGAACGCTGTGAATTCCAAACTCTTCAAGAGCTGGCTTTGTCTTTGGCCCGATGCCTTTGATTCGCTCGAGGTCGAGTTGGTCCAACTCGCGCAGAGTAAGAGGTGTACTACTCAACGCCAAAGAGGTACGGGTAGAGAGGCTGTCCGCCAGCGTGTACCTCCACCGCCACATCAGGATGATTCTCGGCCACCCATGCGGTGATCTGGTCGGTCTGCGCGGTTGTTGCATCGCTGCCGATGACAATCGTGAGAAGTTCACGAGCATCATCAATGAGGTGTTCCAGCAGCTGTGTTGCCGAACCCACCAAAGTGCCAGCAATAGAAACGATGCCGTCACCGCGCACGATGCCAATCCAGTCGCCTTCGGTGACTTTGCCAGCATCGGTATTCGTATCGCGCACTGCTTGCGTCACTTCACCCGTTGCCACTGCTTCGGCTGCAACAGACATTGCACGAGCATTTGATTCAGCAGATGCTTCTGGGTCGTACGACACCAATGATGCAAGTGCCTCTGGCATCGAACAGGTGGGAACAACGCGCACATCTTTTGTGGTGAGTGCATCTATCTGTTGCGCCACAGGAATGATGTTCTTGTTGTTCGGCAAGATGACCACTTGACGCGCGTTCATACGCTCGACTGCGGCAAGAAGTTCGGCGGTGGATGGGTTCAGGGTTTGTCCACCAGAGATCACACCATGCACGCCCAGTTGGCCAAACAATTCGGCAAGACCGTCGCCACTTGCGACTGCAACGACTGCACATGTCACCGGTGGCAACGATGATGTCTGTGTGCGTGACTGCATGTGACCACCGAGTTCGGCTTCGCGTGCAGCGTGCTCTTCCGCAACTTCTTCAAACAAGTCAGTCACGCGAATCTGCTTTGGGCGACCGCCAAGCAACAGCGGCGCTTCAATGGCTGCACCGATGTCGTTGGTGTGAATGTGGCAGTTGTAGAGACCTTCACCGCCCACAACAACGATGGAGTCACCGATGGAACCCCAGGCAGCTTTGAACTCTGATGCATGAGAGTCATCAAGGTCGAGCAAGAACATCACTTCGTAGCGAAGTTCGCTGACATCAACGGTGCCGTCGTCGTGATGACGCTTTGCGACAGCTTCAAGCGCATCAGCCGAAGGACCAGCAGATTCATCTGGCTCTGGCATCTCTTCGCCGGCGACCACATGCAAGAACGCATCAAGCAACAACAAGAACCCGGCGCCACCAGCATCGACCACGCCAGCGTCTTTCAACACAGGCAACATGTCGGGCGTACGAGACAATGCGTCACGACCCTGTGCGCGTGCTGCTTGCAACGTGCCTACAAGATCGGCTCCGCTATCGGCAGCCGCAACGGCGCCTTCAGAGGTTTCACGAACAACGGTGAGGATGGTTCCTTCAATGGGCTTCAACACTGCTTCATACGCAGCGGCTGCAGCCTTCGTAAATGCCGCGGCAATTCCTGCAGCGTCGACGCCATCGCCCATCGTCTCAATGGTGGAGGAAAGTCCGCGAAGGATCTGACTGAGGATGACGCCGCTGTTGCCGCGGGCACCCATGAGGGATCCGTGACTCACGGCCTTACATGTAGAGGTCAGATCTGCAGGGGCTGCGTCCAACTCGGCTACCACGGCATCAAGGGTGCGGCCCATGTTGGTACCGGTGTCCCCGTCGGGCACTGGGTACACGTTCAGACGGTTGATGGCAGGACCATGAGCCTTCATGGCATCACGGAAGGCCACAATCGTGCCCCTGAACTCTTCTGCCCCAAGTGTTTGCGCCCCAGCCACGGCTCTGAGGCTACTTACCCGTGGGTCCTCACCCGAAACAATGAGAAATACCCGCTGATTCCTCCCCCTGGACGGTTGGGGTCGCTTCAGTCTCGCTGGTAGTTTTTACATCTGCGTTCGAAAGGCCATCGCCTTTCGCGAATACGAAGAGGTTTCCAAAATGGCTGCAGTTTGCGAAGTGTGTGGCAAGGGCCCGTCATGGGGTATGTCGGTTTCTCACTCCCATGTGCGTACCAAGCGCCGTTGGAGCCCGAACATTCAGCGTGTTCGCGCAATCGTTAAAGGCGCGCCCCGTCGCCTCTATGTATGCACCGCATGCATCAAGTCGGGCAAAGTCGTCAAGGCCGGCCGCTAAAGGCACCCATGCAGGGCGTCATCAAGGCTTACGACCCCACCAGCGGTGACGGCGTCGTCATCAGCGACACAGATCTTTCCGAGTTCAACCTCGCCCCTAACGCTCTCGAAGGCAGCATTTTTCGCATGCTTCGTCAGGGCCAGCGAGTGGTCTTCGTTTTGGACGACGCAGGTCGTGCCACAAGTCTCAGCCTCGGTTCCGAGTCAGACATGGGAACCCCTGGGGTTTAATTTTTAGGATGTAGTGAGTTCCCCTAGGGTTCACCTTTGGAACTTTCCACAAACCATCCTCCCCAACGAAGAGGTCCGCACATGGCTGCAACCACTGGCAACACCCGATTGAAGCAATGGGTCAACGACTGGGCAGAAATTCTGCAACCAGAGTCGATCTATTGGTGCGACGGAACAGCTGAAGAGTACGAATCACTCTGTCAGTCACTTGTTGATGCAGGAACCTTTAAGAAGCTCGACGAAGCGAAGCGTCCAAACAGCTATTGGGCACACTCAGATCCGGGCGACGTTGCCCGCGTGGAAGACCGCACCTTCATTTGTTCAACAAAGAAGGAAGACGCAGGTCCGAACAACAACTGGCGCGAACCATCAGAGATGCGCGCTGAGATGAACTCGTTGTACAAGGGCGCCATGAAGGGCCGCACCATGTACGTCGTTCCTTTCTCTATGGGACCACTTGGCTCCCCCATCGCACACATTGGCGTGCAGCTCACCGATAGCGCATACGTTGCAGTCAGCATGCGCATCATGACTCGCATGGGCCAAGGCGCACTCGATGTTCTTGGTGACAACGAATGGGTTCCTTGTGTTCACTCCGTTGGTGATCCACTTGCAGCTGGTCAGACATCTTCGTCATGGCCTTGCAACCCCGACAACAAGTACATCGTTCACTTCCCAGAGACTCGCGAGATCTGGTCATACGGTTCGGGTTACGGCGGCAACGCTCTCTTGGGCAAGAAGTGTTTCGCACTTCGCATCGCGTCCGTCATGGCACGTGATGCAGGCTGGCTTGCAGAGCACATGCTCATCCTCAAACTCACCAACCCAGAAGGCGCATCGAAGTACATCGCTGCAGCATTCCCATCAGCATGCGGCAAGACAAACCTCGCCATGCTCGTGCCAACGATCCCAGGCTGGAAGGCCGAGACAATCGGTGACGACATTTGCTGGATGAAGTTCGGCGAAGATGGCCGTCTCTACGCAATCAACCCAGAAGCCGGATTCTTCGGCGTTGCACCTGGCACCGGTTACGACACCAACGCCAACGCAATGGAAACTCTCTGGGGCAACAGCATCTACACAAACACCGCACTCACTCCTGACGGTGACGTGTGGTGGGAAGGCATGAGCGACACTCCTCCAGCACGTGCAACCGACTGGAAGGGCAATGTGTGGACTCCAGAGTCCGAGGGCGCAGCCGCTCACCCGAACGCACGCTTCACCGCTCCTGCATCACAGTGCCCATGCATTGCTCCTGAATGGGAAGACCCAGCAGGCGTTCCTATCTCGGCAATCCTCTTCGGTGGACGTCGTCGCACAACTGTTCCATTGGTGACAGAAGCATTCGACTGGGACCACGGCGTGTTCCTTGGCAGCATCATGGCTTCCGAGACCACCGCTGCAGCAGCAGGTGCTGTTGGCAACCTTCGCTTCGACCCAATGGCCATGTTGCCATTCTGCGGTTACAATATGGCCGACTACTTCGGTCACTGGTTGAAGGTCGGCGCAGCAACCAAGAGTGAAAACCTTCCGAAGATTTTCTTCGTGAACTGGTTCCGTCGCGATGAAGATGGTCGCTTCCTCTGGCCGGGATACGGCGAGAACAGCCGTGTGCTCAAGTGGATCTTCGACCGTGTTGACGGCAAGGGTGCAGCAAACAAGACCAGCATTGGTTACTTGCCATCCCCTGCAGACATCGACACAAAGGGTCTTGAGATTGACTCTGCAGACCTCGATGCGCTCTTGGCAGTGGACACAGACGGCTGGAAGGCCGCAGTGCCACAGATTCGCGAGCACTACGCACAGTTCGGCGCAGCATTGCCCGCCAAGCTTGCGAAGTCTCTCGACGATCTTGCAGCATCGCTGAACTAAGCACTTAATAAAAAAGCCCCTCGCCATTTCGGCGAGGGGCTTTTTTATTTATCGAATGAGAGATCAGGCTTTGCCGACGAGCATGGCGCGGATGCCAAGGCCCATCAAGAAGAGTCCACCAAAGCCGTACAACAAGTACACGCGGCTCTTCAGTTGCAAGCGGTAGCTGTAAATGATCGCAACAGTCATGATGGCAACGAAGCCATAGAACGCATGGAACGCGGGGAACTCGAGTTTCTGCTTGTTCACCATGGTCACACCCAGTGCAACTTGCACGAAGATCGTGAACTGAGCGATGCCGGTGTACCACCAGAGCGCACGTGTACGAAGCGGGGTCAACTTGTGCGCTGCCAATGCCCAGAGTCCGGCAAGACCATTACTGATAATGGCCACCCAGGCCCAGGACTGGTGAATTTGAAGCAAGGTTGCGAGCACGAAACGAATCTAGTCGGCGACGGCGCGAATTATCGGATGAGAGTGTCAGCTTCGCCGCCGGTTTCCACCAGCGTGAGCACACCATCGGTGATATCGAATGTTGTGACGGAACAATTGTCCAGGCTTGCGATCATGACAGCGTCATTTGCAGTCGCAACGCCGATTACTGCATTGATTGCAACGAAGTGACTGAAGATAACGGTGTCTTCCTGAATCGAAGCGACGCGCGCAGCGATGTCATTGCGGTATTGCGCGTAGTGAGCACCAGAACGTTCTGCAACTTGTGTCCATGAACCAGCCATGGCCTCACGCAGCCATTCGCCTCGTTCTTCAACTGCGTAGCCCTCGGGCGAAGGAATCTCCCCCACCAATGGTTCAACAACCAGTTCCTTCTTCCACGCCGTTGCCAACGGGAATGCCGTTTGCTGACAACGCAACAATGGGCTCGACAACACGGGCAATGGACCCAGCGATGACAGACGTGTCGCAACTGCAAGAGCTTGGCTTCGGCCTAACTCATCCAGCGCAGGGTCTGGATCAACATTCCATCCTGCAGCAGCACGTCCATGACGCACCATGTAAACACGGGTCATTCGAAGATCCAGCCGTCACGCATTGGGCTGTCATCTTTTGGATCAATGAACCACTCGAATCCGAATTGGTGTGCAAAACGTTCATCATCCATCGACAAGAAGAAACTTGAATCGGACAATTGGCTTGCATGACACTTCATCGCTGCGCGCTTCTGTGCTGCGTACTTCACCACATCAACTTTGAGATTGATCTCAGACTCCAATGAACCCATGGGGTTGCCATCATCCATGGGTCCGTCCGGATCAAAACCTTCACGATCTGGCGGCAACATGCCAGCGTCACGCGCTGCCTGTAATCCACGACGTAGCTGATCGCGATTCATTGTTCCTTCAAGAACACGAACACTGGGGAACAACTCGGCGGCTCGATGGCCCACCTTGTGCACCATGATGTGGTCTGGGTGGCCGTAGCCGCCGTGCCAGTCGTATGTCGTGAGGACATCGGCGTTTTCTTCGCGAAGAACTTCCGCAAGTTTGTGACCGGCTTCATCAAGCGATGCGTTACAGAACGCGCCTGCATTCTCGTTCTGTTCCCACCCCGTCATGCCGCTGTCTTCATATCCGAGGAATACGACGCGATGCACACCAAGAGCTTCTGCTGACGCAAGCGTCTCGTGATGACGGATGTTGACCAGAGTCTCCCCTGCCGGCATATCGGCGGGAACTTCGCCGTGGTCGCCATTCGTTGCGACAACAAGAACGACGCGATGACCTTCTGCCGATGCACGAGCAATCGTGCCGCCAGTACCGATGCATTCATCATCGGGGTGAGCGTGAAAACAAACGAGAGTTGACATTTATGCCTGCTTTGCTGCGCCGTTGGCGAGCAATGCATCGACGTTTGCAATACCCCATTCACGAAGCACTTCAGCAGTGTGCTGACCAGCGTGTGCCGATGGACGGTCCACGGTGGGCGTTGTACGCGAGAAGCGTGGTGCGGGAGCTGGCTGCATGTGGCCATTGATATTGATGAATGTCTGGCGCTCCACGTTGTGTGGGTGAGCCGCGGCTTCACTCATTGTGAGAACCGGTGCGAAGCACACATCAGTTGCTTCCATGATCTCGCACCACTCATCACGAGTCTTCTGCTTCATCACTTCACGCAAGCGCTCTTTGAGATGCGGCCATTGTGACTGATCCATCTGCTTTGCGAACTCAGGATCACCAGCAAGACCGGTGAGCTCCAGAAGCAATGCATAGAACTGTGGCTCAATTGAGCCGAGCGAGACGTACTTGCCGTCCTTGCACTCGAACACGTCATAGAAGTGGGCACCAGTGTCAAGAAGATTCGTTCCAGGTGCATTCTCATTGAAGATGCCCATCGACTTGAACGACCAGAACATTGTCATCAACACTGCTGCACCATCAACCATGGCGGTGTCAACAACTTGACCCTTGCCGCTCTTTGATGCCTCAAGCAATGCGCACACAACGCCGTATGCGAGGAACATTCCACCGCCGCCAAAGTCGCCCACCATGTTGAGTGGAGGCAATGGCATTTCGTCCTTCCGAGCGAAGTGCGCAAGAGAACCAGACAACGAGATGTAGTTGATGTCATGGCCTGCGGCCTGTGCATACATACCCTCTTGGCCCCATCCGGTCATACGACCAAAGACCAACCGTGGGTTACGTGCCTGACACACATCAGGTCCAATGCCGAGACGTTCCATTACGCCTGGACGGAAACCTTCAATGAGAGCATCGGCCTTCTCTACTAACTGCAAGAGAGCTTCAACGCCTTCGGGGCTCTTGAGGTCGAGTGCGATGTTGCGGCGACCGCGCAACATGAGATCTCCTGCAGGAGTATCTGGCGCTGGGCCACGCACCGCTTGCGCACGATCAACGCGAATAACTTCTGCGCCCATATCTGCAAGCAACATCGCAGCAAATGGACCAGGTCCGATTCCTGCGATTTCGATGATTTTGTATCCGCTCAGTGGACCAGCCATGACGTTTCCTTTATATGAAATTGAAGAGATGAATTACTTCTGCGCGCGACGTGCGTGCGAGGTGATGCTGTCCACGAACAATGGCCAGAGTGGCTTTGGAACATCGTGTCCCATGTCGGCGACAAACATGAATGTTGAGCCAGGAACAAGTTCCGCAGTGCGCTCGCCACCCGATGGTGTGAGCAATGTGTCATCGCGACCATGGATAACAAGGGTGGGCACGTTCAACTGACGCAATGCGTCGCTGCGATCACCCGATGCATAAATGGCAGCCAGTTGGCGATGTGCACCTTCGGGATAGAAACTGCGGTCGTATTCACGAGCGGCGCGTTCTTTCGCTTCTTGCAAATCAAAGTGCTTCTTTGAGCACCAGACAGCCCACGTCGATGCGCTCTCGATGTATTCAGCACGATCAGCTGATGGCTCAGCAAGCAACGCAGCCATTGCTTCTTCAGTTGGTGAACCGTATGCAAGGTCGCCAGGCACCGACATGATGGAGGTGAGGCTCTGTACGCGGTGTGGATGGTCAATCGCGACAGTCTGTGCGATCATGCCGCCCATCGATGCGCCAATGACGTGCGCCTTTTCGATTCCGAGATGATCTAGAACACCGATGGCATCGTTCGCCATGTCATGCAATGTGTATGGCACTTCCACAGTGATGGTGTCACCCATCATTGCTTCCATGGTGACTTTTCCTGTATCAACCATGACACCGTCATGCTTGTGAGACAAACCACAGTCGCGGTTGTCAAAACGAACAACATGGAAACCTGCATCGGCGAAGAGATTCAAAAAGTCTTCGTGCCAAGCGGTCATCTGGGCGGTGAAACCCATGATCCAGATAAGGGTGGGGTTTTTCGCATCACCGCGGGTGTCGTATTCGATATTGATGCCATTCGGCAATGTCAATTGAGCCATTCGCTCATTCTCTCAGGTGATGACACCCTCAGAGCAAGTGGGGTGAATTAGTCGAGAAGGCGGCGCTTTTGCGCCTCAAATTCCTCATCCGTAATGGTTCCGCGGTCTCGCAGGGCCTCAAGCCGTTCGAGTTCTCGAGCCACCCCAGAGAAGGACGGCGCCCCCTCAAATTCCCCATTCCCACGGAAGCGATGAATTGAGTCGTGGATGATCTTTTGGACTTCTTCGGGACGGCTCACGTACGGGATGACCTGTTTGCTGTCCTGCCCACCGGACTCAATCACGATCTTGCCGACACCAATGAGGCGCTCAAAAATGGACTGGGTGAAGTTCACGTTGTCGACGCTGCGCACCGGGATTTCCACCCCACTGCGCGCCACCACTCCTTGACGGTCAATGAGTCGTTGGTTCGTCACAACGAAATATGTTGTGCGCCACTTCACGACCTGCACCACGCACAATGCGGCCGAGACGATGATGGTGGCAACACCGAGATACTTCACTGCATTTTCAAGAAACCCACTGGTTTTCCCGAGCAGGAAAATCGTGACAATCATCGACCCAGCAAGAAAGAGAGCTGACGGCCCGTAGAACCACCAGTGCGGATGGACGTCCAGCATCATCTGTTCGCCGTCATTCAGGTTCTTCGTCGGGAAGGGCATGGGAAGAACCGTAGCAACCGCCTAGTTTCAAGGGGTGCGTTTCACCGGCTCCGACCAACCGAATCAGGCTCCGACACCTGACTCCGTGCTGGCAGGACTCGACCCGGACCAACGCGCCGCAGTGACAGCCCCCATCGGAATTGTGGTGGTGCGTGCCGGTGCTGGCTCGGGCAAGACAACAGTGCTCACCCGTCGCATTGCATGGCGTGCCCTCAACGACACTGCAGACATCGAACGCACACTTGCAATCACCTTCACGCGTCAGGCTGCAACTGAGATGCGCGCTCGCCTTGCACAGTTCGACCTTGAAGGACGCCCGACAATTGGCACCTTTCACGCTGTTGCGCGTCGCATCATGTTGCAGCACTACGAAGACAAAGGCCGTCGCGCACCCGTCATCATCAACAACCGCTCATCTGTGATGTCCACCTGCATGGGAGATGACGCGCGCCGTGGCGGAGTGAATGACGTGCTCAATGCAATCGACTGGGCACACTCTCGCATGCTTGGTCCAGCAGACGCCGCAAAAGCATTAGCTGCCGCCGGACAAAACGTTCCGCTCGGCGAGAAACGCTTCACTGAAGTATTTGATGCATACGAGAAAGCAAAGAAGAAACGCGGCGCTGTCGACCTCAACGATTTCCTGACCTACGTTGTGAACGAATCTGCTCGCGACCCGCGCTTTACCGAATCAATTCGATTCCAGTATCGACATATTTCTGTTGACGAAGCCCAAGACATGAACCCGTTGCAGTACGCCTTCTTGAAGGTCGTGACGGCAACGCAGCCAGACCTCTTCCTCGTTGGTGATCCCAACCAGGCGATCTTCGGATTCAACGGCGCAGACAAAACCCTGTTTGACACGCTGCCCTCAATGAACGGCACTGCACACGTTGTATCGCTTCCATCGAACTACCGATGCACACCTGAAATTGTGCGCATGGCTGTCAACACCCTCGCAACAGATGGACAGATTGCCGATGCAGAGTCGAAGCGTTCTATCGGTACACCAGTTCTTTTGCAGCGTTGTTCCACTGAGTCAGATGAGACTGCATTCATCACCAAGAGCGTGTTGCGGGCAAAGAGTGGCCGATCATGGAACGACATTGCAGTTCTGGTCCGCGTGAATGCTGTTGCCGATGAAGTGCGTGAAGCCTTGTCAAAGGTTGGCGTACCAATTCGATCATCCCGACGCGGTGGCGCATGGGCACGTGCAGTTGCTGCTGCGACAGACCTCACGGGTCGTGAATCACTCGCAGCGTGGGCTGCAGACATTCTCGATACCGGCGAATACGAACCAGAGGACGTTGACTTCATCGTCGCTGGATTCGTTCGCCAATTTCTCGACGACAATAGAGTGGGCACGGTCGATGGGCGAACCTTTGGTTCGTGGCTTGCAACATCTGCAGACCTTGCGGAATCCGATGGTGTTGAAGTTCTCACCTTCCACGCTGCGAAGGGTCGTGAATGGTCGTATGTCATCGTTGCCGGCACCGAAAAGGGCCTTTTGCCCCATCGTGGAGCGCGTGGCACCGCAGCACGCAGCGAAGAGGCACGACTTGCCTACGTTGCCCTCACACGCGCAGCTGATGAGTTGGTTGTGACATGGACAGATTCTCGCAACGGCAAAGCAAGCGGCCCATCGCCTTTTCTGCCCACCGTGACATCAGAGAAGCCCACCTTTGATCCACCACCAGAAGAACTTCGACGCCGCGCACGCGCACACACCATGGGCAACCCTGTGCAGAATGCGATTGAGGAATGGCGCCGTGACGCCGCACGGCTCGCACGAGTGGAACCGCATGCAATTCTCTCGACTCGCAGTATTCGCATGATGGTGCGCGAAGTCCCAACATCAATCGAAGACATTGCGAGAATGTCAGATCAAGTGTTTGCTCGCCGACATGGCACGGTATTACTCGAAGTGATTACTCAGGCTGCTGAGCGCTGAGGTCTCTGCCTTTGCGCAGCAAGTCCATCATCTCTGGTGGCATCGACAAGAACAACACTTCTGCTTCTGCGCAAAGAGTCTCTCCGTTGTGCGCAGTTCCCTTTGTAAAGATCTTGCGTCCGTCAACTCGTTCTACCCAACCACGGAAATTGATGGTGGTGTGCAGCGGCATCGGGGAACGATAGGTAATCGAAAGTTTGCCCGTCATGCCTGGGCGACCTGTGAGTGACTGGGCCATTCCCAACACTTCATCAAACGCTGCGGCAATGAATCCACCATGGCAGTGCCCCGGCGGACCTTCGTACGGTTCCGTGAACACCACGTCGCCAGTGATTGCTCCGAATTCGCCCACGGATTCATCGCGTCCCATTTCCATCGGCATCGACAGTGGATTCATCATTCCGTAGAACGGGCTGCGATCAGAGAAATGCGATTCGGATGCGGCACTTCCGGGCACTGCGTCGACCGACAAGCGATCTATTGCACGCTCGACTTCAGAAATCGCTGCATCAATGTCTGCCACTTCTGCGGTTGACATGAAAGATGTATAAATCAATTCACGCATCCGCCCTGCAAGACGAATACGTGCAAGATCAGCGTCGCTTAGTTCTGCATTTCTTTCGTGAAACGAAGGGAAAGAGACTGCGTCCCCACTCATCAGTCATCCACCCGAATCAGAACGGGAGCATGATCGCTGGGTGATTCACCTTTGCGGGCATTGCGATCAATCGCCATCCAGGTTGTACGTTCGTCCACCGATTTGGACACGAGGTGATAGTCAATACGCATGCCATGACCTTTATGGAAACTGCCACCTCGATAATCCCACCAGGAATACAAGCCATCATCGTCATAGAAGCGACGGAAACAATCGGTCAGACCAAAATCCATCACGTTTGCAAGTGCTGCCCTTTCAGGCGCACTGACGTGCGTTGCATTCTCAAACTGCTTCACGTCCCACACATCGCGATCTTCGGGAGCAATGTTGAAGTCGCCGCACACGAGAACATCTTCTTCAGGAGAGCTGGTTGCATCGAGGTGCTGACGCAA
This sequence comes from uncultured Actinomycetes bacterium, assembly GCA_937927625.1. Classification (GTDB taxonomy): domain Bacteria; phylum Actinomycetota; class Acidimicrobiia; order Acidimicrobiales; family Ilumatobacteraceae; genus UBA2093. Next base: position 51,490 of record CALBSD010000128.1, read on the forward strand.
ACGACCGAGCCACGACAACTTGTATTGGTAATGGTCATGGTCAAGTTCACGCCCATTGGGCACATAGCAACAACTGATCTTGATACCACCGCATGTTGCAGTGATGATGCGAGCTTCCTCGTCTTGCTCGATACCCGGGGCGAAGTTCTGCATCACGTTTTCAAGGCCCACTTTGGAGATGATGGCGACACCATTCCATTGTCCTTGACCAAAATGAGCGCTCTCATATCCGAGCGCGGCGATTGCCTCAGTTGGAAACAGATCTTGCTTCAGTTTTGTCTCTTGCATGCACAACACATCGGGCTGCACTTCTTGCAACCACGCTTCCACGCGAGGCAATCGAGCCTTGAGAGAGTTGACGTTCCAGGTAGCGATGAGCACGTCACGACGGTAGTTCGCTTTGGTTCCCTAGTAGGAACTGAGACTATTTCTTCTTAGAAACAGCCTTTTTTGCACCGGCTTTCTTGGCAACTGCCTTCTTTGCCGGAGCAACTTTCTTCACTGCGGACTTCTTCGCCACAACAGCTTTTGCAGGAGTTGCTTTCTGTGGAGCAACGGCCTTCTTTGCCGGAGTAATTTTCTTCGCCGCCACTTTCTTGGCCACAAGTGCCTTCGCCGGTGCGCTCTTCTTTGCAGGGGCGGCTTTCTTTGTTGGCGACACCTTTTCAGCAACTGACTTTGCGGGCGCCGCCTTCTTCGATGACTTCTTGCTGGACTTCTTCTCCGCAGGAGCCTTGATCATTTCTGCAACAACTTCAGGAACACCAAGGTCAACACTGCGACGTGCAGGCGTGTACCCCGACACCATCAATGTGACCGCATCGCCAATCTTGAAGACGTCACGAGCACTTCTCGGCATGGGGCTTGCCATATTGCGTAAGGGCACATAGCCAGCGATATCACCCATACGGACAGTGACACCATTTGCCGCATACGACTGCACAACAGCTTTTACTTTTGTGCCCGCAGGGTTCTTTTCAACGAATTCCAGGAATGGCCCAAGTTCGTTCGCCATCGTGACCGGCGCTTTTGCGGCCTTCTGTGGCTGTGCGGCCTTCATCGGTGCTGCACTCTTGCGAGGCTGCGCTTCTTTCTGAGGTCGTGCCGCACGCGCATTCGGTGGAGGAGTCTTTGGAATCGGCATTGGCTTGCTTGCTTCCGGACTCGCCATCTGCGATTCCTTCTTCACCACTTTGCCGGTGCGCACAGATCGACGACTTGTGGGACCGCGGACAGGAAGACGTTCGACGAACACCCAACCAACGAGAGGAACTGGCTTGCCACCGATGAGACGACCCTCGTCAAACAACCACTTGTACTTGCCGTGAAATTCTTGATAGCTGTCGTTCGAAAGAATCGATGCGTTCGCTTTGTCTGCAATGGCAAGGATGAAGGCATCTCCGCGACCCACTGCTCCCGCAGGTGGCGCGACTAATTCGTTATTCGCGATAGCTGTCTCAAACTCAGCGCGTTCCTTCTTGGCGATGCGATGACCGAACGTGGCGTCAACAATCACCGAGATCTTGGAATCTTTGTATTCCTCCATCAACGCCTGAACGGCCTCTTCCAACTGGGCGAGGCTGGGCTCGGTCCGGCCCTCAGTGGCGATATTTGAGCCGTCAACGATGATGTGTTTGGTCACCCATTCATTGAACCACCCCCCACCCGTCGGAACGGGGCAATCCGCCTGGCTGGGTCAGTTGGGGCCAGCCACGGCCCGCCTAACCTGCATTCCGTGACAAATCAGCCCATTCGCGCCGTTCTCTGGGACTTTGGCGGGGTCATCCTCTCCAGTCCTTTCGAAGCCTTCAACCGCTATGAGGCTGACCGTGGCTTGCCCGCCGACATCATTCGCACCGTGAACGCCCAGAACCCAGACAGCAATGCCTGGGCACTCCTCGAGCGCAACGACGTCTCCCCTGCAGAGTTCGATGAGTTGTTCGCAACCGAAAGTCAAGCGCTCGGCCATCGCATTCCTGGTGCCGATGTCTTGGCATTGTTGTCAGGCGACGTTCGTCCAGCGATGGTGCGCGCACTCGACATGGTGAAAGAAGCCGGTTACTTGATGGCATGTTTGACGAACAACGTGGTCGTGACATCACCCGAGCCAACGCCTCGCCAAGCAGAGGTCGCCGCCATCATGCAGAAGTTTCACCATGTGGTGGAAAGCAGCAAAGTGGGTTGCCGTAAACCAGAGCCACGCTTTTATGAGATCGCGTGCGAACTTCTAGAAGTGCAACCTACGGAATGCGTGTTCCTCGACGACCTCGGCATCAACTTGAAGCCAGCAGCAGCCATGGGAATGCGCACCATCAAAGTGGGCGATCCATCTGTTGCATTGAACGAACTGTCAGACCACTTAGGTCTGCAGTTCTAATTCTTTTGTGGTGAAACAGTCGCAGGCTTAGAGGCCGGCGAACGTTTCATCCATCAGGTCTGCAAGTTCCTGGTCGTGAATTGCCTTTGAACCAGTTGCAGGGCTGCCCGATGGCACGCGTGCAACATGACGCAAGTCGAATCCACGTTCCTTGACGCGCCAGATGAGGTGCTCAACGAAGTGCCATGGACCCATGTTCTCTGGCTCTTCTTGCAACCACACGATTTCCTTCGCATTTGGATAACGCGAAATCACTTCGTTGATCTGGTCGATGGGGAACGGATAGAGCTGCTCGACGCGCACCACCGCAACTGCTGCATTGCGCTTGTCGCGCTCTGACATTGCATCGTGTGCAACTTTGCCGCTACACAACACAATGCGCTTCACAGCGTTCTTGTCAGCGATGCGTGGATCATCAAGCACTTCTTGGAACGAACCAGAAGTGAACTCGCTGACATGCGAACGGCTTTCCTTCATACGCAAAGGTGCCTTTGGTGTGAAGATGACCAATGGCTTTCGAATGTCGCGATGCAACTGACGACGCAACACATGGAAGTACTGCGCGGCAGTTGTGGCGTTGACAACTTGAATGTTGTCTTCTGCACACATCTGCAAGAAACGTTCGATGCGAGCGCTTGAGTGCTCTGGGCCTTGGCCTTCGAAACCATGTGGCAACAACAGAACGAGACCGTTCTCTTGCTTCCACTTGTCTTCCGCTGCAACCAAGTACTGGTCGATAACGATCTGGGCGCCGTTGACGAAGTCGCCGAACTGGCCTTCCCACATCACCAATGAGTTGCGGTTGGCATAGGAGTAGCCGTACTCGAAACCGAGAACTGCGTATTCCGACAACAATGAGTCATAGACCCAGAAGCGTCCGGTTGCACCAGGCACATGCTTCAGCGGAAGGAATGTCTGCTCGTTCTCAACATCGACAAGCGAGGCATGGCGATGACTGAATGTTCCGCGACGGGAGTCCTCACCGGACAAACGAACGTCGAAGCCTTCGGAGAGCAATGAACCAATTGCGAGTGCTTCACCCACGGCCCATTCGAAATCACCGTCTGCTTGGTACGCCTTCTCGCGTGCTTCGAACTGACGCACCAACTTTGGATGAGGGTTAAAGCCCTCTGGGTAGTTGGTGAGTTGATAGAAAATGCGCTCCAGCAATTCCTTGCTGATTGCGGTATTAGCTGGTGGCAACACACCAATGGGTGCTGGTGGCTTTGCAGCCTTCACCTTTGCAGGAGCGTTCTGACGCGTGTCATCAAGAGCGGTCTGCAACTTGCCTTGGTAGTCCTGCAATGTTTGCTCTGCAACTTCAAGACTGATGTCGCCGCGCTTGACGAGGTGCTCGACATACAACTTGCGGACGCTGCGCTTCTCAGCAATCGCCTTGTACATAAGTGGCTGGGTGTAGCTCGGATCGTCACCTTCGTTGTGACCATGCAAGCGGTAACACACCATGTCGATGACGACGTCCTTGTGGAACTTCTGGCGGTACTCGTATGCAAGGCGTGCAACACGAACGCATGCTTCTGGATCATCACCATTGACATGGAAGATCGGTGCCTGCACTGTCTTTGCAACATCTGTTGCGTAGATAGAAGAGCGTGCAAACTGTGGCGACGTGGTGAAACCAATTTGGTTATTCACGACAAGGTGGATGGTTCCACCGACGCGATAACCATTGATGTCACTCATCGCAAGACATTCGTACACCACGCCTTGACCAGCAAACGCTGCGTCACCATGCATGAGCACCGGAATCACGCTGTATGCAAGTGCTGGCTGAATGCTGTCTTGACGAGCGCGCACCATTCCCAACACAACGCCGTTTACTGTCTCGAGATGGCTGGGGTTCGCTGCAAGTTCGATGTCGATGGAATTGCCGTTTGCAGACACATATGTACCGTGTGCACCGAGGTGGTACTTCACGTCACCACTGCCCTGCACAGAATCAGAACTCAGGTGGCCTTCGAATTCTTTGAACAGTTGCTTGTAGTCCTTGCCCATGACATTGACAAGCATGTTGAGGCGACCGCGATGTGGCATACCAAAGACCATGCCGTGCATGCCGTCGTCGGCAGATGAACAAAGCAGTTCATCAATGATTGGAATCATTGACTCTGCACCTTCAAGACCGAAACGCTTAGTGCCGACATACTTTGTTGCCAGGAACTTCTCGAATGCTTCCGCAGCATTCAAACGCTCAAGAATGCGCAACTTCTTGTCAAGTGTTGGCGTAAAGGTCACACCTTCCACCTTCGACTGCAACCAACGCTGTTCTTCAGTGTCCTGAATGTGCATGTACTCAACACCAATGGTGCGGCAATACGCATCACGAAGAACACCGAGAAGTTCATCTAGCTTCATCATGTTGCTTCCAGCAACTCCGCCTGTGAGGAACTCGCGCTCAAGGTCCCAGATGGTGAGGCCGTAGTGCTGCGGGTCAAGATCGCGAGGAAGCTTTGGTTCTTTCCAACGAAGTGGGTCAATGTCTGCAATGAGGTGACCACGCACACGATGTGAACGCACGAGCAAGCTGACCTGCATCTGCTTGTGCATCATCGTTTCTTCGCGGTTCATAGGCGAAACGTCAGACGACCACTGCACTGCCTGATAGGGAATCTCAAGGCTGCGGAAGATGTCGTCGTAGAAGCCACTCTCGCCGAGTAACAGTTCGTGCACGCGCTTCAAGAACATGCCGCTCTCGGCGCCCTGGATGATTCGGTGGTCGTATGTGCTGGTGACGGTCACAACTTTTGAAACACCTAATGCGTTCAAGTTGGTTTCGTCTGCACCTTGGAACTCTGCTGGGTAATCAATGCTGCCGACGCCGACGATGACACCCTGACCAGGCATCAGACGTGGCACGGACTGCACAGTGCCAATGGTGCCGGGGTTCGTGATGGACACATTGGCGCCCTGGAAGTCGGCAATCGTGAGCTTGTTGTTCTTTACCTTGCGAATGATTTCGTCATAGGCAACGAGGAAGCCAGCGAAGTCAAGTGTGTCCGCGTCGCGAAGAACAGGCACAACCAAGTTGCGTGTTCCATCACCCTTGTCGACGTCCACTGCAAGGCCAACGTTGACGTGCGGATTACGAATGATCTGCGGCTTGCCTGCTTCATCAACTGTGAACGCATTACGCATGTTGGGAACAGTGTCGGAGATTGCGCGAACAATGGCGTGCGCGATGATGTGCGTGAACGACACCTTGCTCATTCCATGTCGAGAGCGGTAATCGTTGATTTGCTTGCGGTTGACTTCAAGCAAACGTGCAGGAACATTGCGGAAAGAAGTAGCCGTTGGAACTGTGAGGCTCTTTTCCATGTTGGTGACAATGGCTGCACCAACTCCGCGAATGGGTTCTGCTGTCAGACCTTCTGGAATGGGAACTGCGATGGCACCACTTGGCGCAGGTGCGGCACTTGCTGCTGCAGGCGCTGCTGCAACCGGTGCAGAAGTTGCAGGGATGGCAGCAGGTGCAGCTACTGCAGATGGAGTAGCGACTGGTGCGCCGTTATTCGCACTGCGATAGTCACTGAAAAACTCGCGCCATGCCTCGCTCACAGATGTGGGGTCGGTACGGAATTGTTCGTACATCTCTTCGACGAGCCAAGAGTTGGCTCCGAAGTCCTGCGTGCGGTCAGCGAGATCAGCCATGTTGTTGCCTTAGTTCCTTGCCCTCATGGGCGGTGGGGCGCCTGGGCACGGCACCACGGACGCCATTGTCCGCGTGACCGATGGTACTTGTCAGGTATCCCTCAGCCGTCCTTTATCTGCACTTCTGGCAGTAAATTCGGTCTCATGAAGCGCACACTCCCCTTCCTCGCAGCAATCGGACTCCTCGCCTCGTGCGGTGGTGGCTCCAGTGCCCCAGCCGAGACTCTCCCCGCCGGGGCCCTCGTGATTAAGGCTGTTCCGTCCTTGCGTTTTGACGCTGCCGAATACGGCCCCGTGAAGGCAGGCGAGGTTCTTATTGGTTATTCCAATTCCGACTCTGTACGCCACACGCTCATCTTGGCAAAGGACAAAACCAAAGTCGCCAACTTCAAATTGGTAGTCGCCCAGAAGGGATCCTCCGATTCTGCATCGGTGACCCTCACAGCAGGCACGTACACCATTTTGTGTGACGTGCCTGGCCACAGCAACATGAAGGCAACACTCACTGTTGAGTAAGTCGGACTAGTTCCAAGGAACGCAAAAGGGCCGCCCCATCGGGGCGGCCCTTTCACTTTTAATTCGTGAATTATCCAAGAAGGACGATGGCGAGAATCAAGTTCACTGCCAACAAAATCACCGAAGTGATGATGGCGTTCTTGTGGCTTTCGTATGGCAACAACATCTTGTTGCCAGCTTTGATGCCACCGAACTTGCCGAGTGCGTTCAGCTGGAACAGCGCGGCAATCACAAGAGTGATTGCTACGTACGTTGAAGCGTTACCGGCAGAAGCCGTAGTGACTTGTTCAAAGAAGTGAGCTGCGCCCACCATCATGAAAAGCATCGAGACTGAGAAAATCATATTCTGACGGGAAGCAAGCATTGCACGACGACCTGAAGTTGCTGCATCTGGGTTGGCTTCGCCACCGGCGAGAACTGTGGTTGCATTTGCAATAACAACCTTCTGGTTCTTCCAGATGACCATCCACACGTTTGCAGCCATTGTTATTCCCAAAATCATTCCCAATGCAATCGCTGCATTTCCACCGTTGAGACCAAGGTCATCGCCCTTGTGGTTCAAGAAGTTCTTCATGTAGCTACTTGGTACGCCTGCAAGGAGAAGTCCAGAGCCGAGAGTTGCAACTGCTGCCCAACGGAACCACCAGAGTGCGCGTGTTGCGATCTGGGTGATGGTGATGTTGCGAGCCTTGCCTTCGTCGCCATAAGCGGCCAAGCCAGGAACCTGCACCAGGTTGAAGTAGTAGAGCAAACCGATCCAAGCAATACCCGTAAGAATGTGCAGGTACCTGAACCAGAATTCATGGAGCAGGTCTGTTGAGAGCCAGTTGACAGCGGTCATATGAGTTTCCCCTTTAGTCGTGGTTTGTCGAGACGAACCTGTCCACAAGGTATCAGCCATACCTGACGGACAAGGGGAACCTATGCACCTTGGAACTAACCTCAAGTCACCATGGCGCACGAGTTCATTTACACCTGTTACAAGCTGGCGCGGTTCTATCCACCCGACCGCACAATCCTTGAGAACATCTCGCTCTCCTTCTACCCAGGCGCCAAAATCGGTGTTATCGGCTCGAACGGCAGCGGTAAGTCCAGCCTTTTGCGGATTATGGCCGGCCTCGATGACGGATATACCGGTGAGGCTCGCCTCACCCCCGGCTTCACCGTGGGACTACTCGAGCAGGAACCACAGCTCGACCCTTCTAAGGATGTTCTCGGAAATGTGATGGATGGCGTTGCCCCCATCCGCGACATGCTCGCTCGTTACGACGAAGTCATGGCCATGTGGGCAGACCCCGATGCTGACTACGAAAAGGTCGGCGCCATGCAAGCCGAACTCGAAGACAAGATTGCCGCCGCTGATGCGTGGAGCCTCGACCGCAACGTAGAGATCGCAATGGACGCATTGCGTTGCCCGCCGAACGACTCAGACGTCACCAAGTTGTCTGGTGGTGAGCGTCGCCGTGTTGCGCTGTGTCGTTTGCTTCTTTCACGCCCCGACCTCTTGCTCTTGGACGAACCGACCAACCACTTGGACGCCGAGTCTGTTGATTGGTTGGAGCGATTCCTGAAGGAATACCCCGGCACCGTCGTTGCAATTACACACGACCGTTACTTCCTCGACAATGTCGCAAGTTGGATTCTTGAACTCGACCGCGGACGTGGCTTCCCATTCGAAGGCAACTACTCCTCATGGTTGGAGCAGAAGCAAGCACGTCTCGATGCTGAAGAAAAGCAGAGCGACAATCGTCAGCGCACATTGCAGCGCGAACTTGAGTGGGTCAAGATGTCGCCGAAGGCGCGTCAGGCAAAAGGTAAGGCTCGTCTTGCTGCATACGACAAGTTGCATGCAGAAGCAATGGCATCCGAACGCGGACCTGACAAGTTGGAAATCAACATCCCTGCAGGTCCACGCCTTGGTGACAACGTCATCAATGTGGAGAACCTTTCAAAGGGATTCGGCGATCGACTTCTCATTGAGAATCTGTCGTTCTCATTGCCACCAGCAGGAATCGTGGGCATCATCGGCCCGAACGGTGCAGGTAAGTCGACGCTGTTCGCAATGCTCACCGGTCAGGAAGCACCTGATACAGGCACCATTTCCGTCGGCGACACAGTGCAACTCAGCTACGTCGACCAGAACCGTGACTCACTTGACCCCGCAAAGACGGTGTACGAAGAAATCACTGAAGGTGTTGAGCACATGAAGGTGGGCGGTCGTGAAATTCATGGTCGTGCATATGTTGCAAGTTTCAACTTCAAGGGTGCGGATCAACAGAAGTTGGTCGGCGATCTTTCTGGTGGTGAGCGCAACCGCGTGCACCTTGCAAAGGTTCTGAAGCGTGGCGGCAACGTGTTGCTGTTGGACGAACCAACAAACGACCTCGACGTCGACACATTGCGTGCATTGGAGGATGCTCTCGAGCAGTTCCCCGGTTGTGCCGTGGTCATCAGCCACGACCGCTGGTTCCTTGACCGCATTGCAACACACGTTCTTGCATTCGAAGGCGACAGCCAAGTGCGTTGGTTTGAAGGCAACTTCTCTGAGTACGAATCATGGCGCCGCAAGGAACTTGGTTCCGCTGCTGAACAGCCACACCGCATTAAGTACAAGCCACTCGCCCGCTAATGCACACATCACTCAAGCTCATTCGCGTTTCGTGCATCACATTTATGATCGCAGGTATTCCTGCACTCATCATCTCGTCGATTGCCGGCAACAACGAGGGCTGGGTGCTCACGTTCGGAATGATTTCCGCAGTGGCCGCCATCATCTTCATGGCAGTTTCTGCAGCAACATCTACACAGCGTCTTGATGCATTCGATGATGTAGTGGCCGAACGAGTGGAACAACGCATCCGCATGTTGGTGGAAGCCGGAGCCGACGAAACTGATGTTCGCAACTTGGTACGCGACACCATGAATTTGGCTCGCGGTCAGGAATGAACAACGACAAGCTCTTCGCATCATGGGAGGGCTTGTCTGATTCCGACCTCGCAACCGAATTAGCGCGTCATACAGGCGTTCTGCTTGAACGTCATCGCGAAGAACAGATTGAACGCGGCACCACCGTGTGGCAGTTGAAGGACTCTGGCGACATGGTTGCCCATGAGTTCCTGATGAAAGCGTTCGGCGCGCTTCGCCCCACCGATGCGGTGTTGTCAGAAGAAGGTTTCGACAACCGCAAGCGCGTGGGTGCTCCACGTGTGTGGATTGTTGATCCGCTCGATGGCACAAACGAATACGGCGAAGGCCGTGCTGACTGGGCTGTTCACATTGCACTGTGGGAAGAAACTGCACTCACTGCAGCAGCAGTTTCACTACCCAGTATCGACACCGTGTTCTCGACGAACCCTGCACCAGTTGTTCCACCAAAGGAAGGCCTGAAGCCACGCTTAGTGACGTCGCGTAATCGTGCGCCCTACGCAGCAGTGTTGGTATCTGAAGGACTTGATTGCGATGCGTACCGACTCGGTAGCGCAGGTGCGAAGGCAATGTCCATCGTGATGGGTGAAGCAGATATTTATGTTCACGACGGTGGCATGCACCAGTGGGACTCCGCTGCACCTGCAGCAGTTGCCATGGCAGCCGGACTTCACGCCAGCCGCATCGATGGTTCTCCACTTATCTACAACGATGCGGACACATGGCTTCCCGACTTCTTCGTATGTCGACCCGAGTACACCGACGCGATTCTTCACGCCATTTGGGGACGCGACCCACGATGAGCGAAACGGTTCTTGTCTCCATTGATGGACATGTCGCCACCGTTTCCTTGAATCGCCCTCACCGTGCCAATGCATGGACGGGTCGCATGCATGCCGAATACAAAACAGCAATGGCTGCGCTTGATGCGGACGAAAACATTCGCGCCATTGTCGTCACCGGCGAGGGAAAAACTTTCTGCGTGGGCGGCGACTCTGAAGCGCTCGCTGGTCACGCAGAACGCGGCGGATATGACCCCGGCGAAAGCGTGAATGTTGCAAACCCTGGAACAGATCTTCCCGCCGAGTTTGATCACGACCTTGCCTGGCACTTTGGATTGCGTGTGCCGGTGATTGCCGCAATTAATGGTGCATGCGCAGGCATCGGTCTTGCGCTGCCACTGTTCTGTGATCTTCGATTCATTTCTGCATCAGCAAAATGCACGACTGCTGCACCGAAATTGGGTTTACCTGCGGAGTACGGAATGAGTTGGACTCTTCCCCGCCTGATCGGCGTCACTCGTGCGAATGACTTGTTGTTGTCAGGTCGCGTTTTCACCGGCGAAGAGACTCGTGATTGGGGCCTGTGGAATGGTGTCGCCGATGACGGTGAGGGTGCACTTCGCATGGCACAGGATTGGGCGCACAATGTGTCGGTGTCGGCCGGCCCCCACGCTGTCGCAACTACCAAGGCTCAGATTTATCGTGACTATGTGCGTCATTCAATTGGCGCATCAATTGATGAATCAATTTCGCTCATCAATGACGCAACGAAGTCGGCCGAATATCGCGAAGGCGTTGCCGCTCTTCGCGAGAAGCGCCCACCTCAGTTCTGACACCTCGTCTTCATTGACACAAGCCTCAATTAGACATAGGGCAAATGACAAAGTTCCTCACCTATACGTTTCTTCTGCTCACAGTGTGCGGAGCATGCGCCGGTGCATTTGACACTTCGACCGACTCACCCATCACCACGGTGCCCGAAACAGTTATTTCATCGGTCACCGTTCCCGTTGTCACCTCAGTACCAACGACACCGCCTACGACGACAAACCTCGATACATCTTCACTTTCCATCGACGACCTGCAAGCTCGATCAAGCAAGCCAAAGTCTTCTCGTACGCCATCGCGCACCTACACACCATCACGAACAGACGACATCGACTGCGATGAGGCAGAAGAACTGTACGACAGTGGCGAGATTGATGATCTTGCCGACTATTGCGATTACGGACCAGACAGCGACTGGGATACCAACGACGATTACGACGGCTGGGAAGAGTGATTCACCATTTCGGTTCGTGTTCACCCAGGTTTGGCACTGGGCCATACGTCGGCGAATAACCACTGAAATCAACAGGTGAATTCACAGCACGGTACGGCGCCTCATCTGGCTGAGGCGTCATCTCTACAAATGCTCCCGATGCGATGACTTGAGGATCAGCAACAGCTTCCGGAATGGAATTCAACGGCGCCCACCACACATCGTTCTCATCAAACTTCGCCGTCCAATATGCGTAATCCTGTGTGGCGAAATGTTCATCAAGCACTGCGGTGAACTCACCAGCGTTGATCGATCGTGCACGCGCATTCTTGAAGTTCTCCACTTGTGCAAGTTCTTCTCGACCAATTGCTTTCAACAACCCGGGGAAATGACGATCTGCTTCCATGCCCAGCAACCAGAACGCGCGACCATCAGAACAGCGGTAGCAGTTCATTTGAGGTGCAGGGTTCTTACGCGAGGACTTCGTACTTTGACGCTTGCCGAATCGCAAGAACACACCAACGTCCCATCCAAGTGTGTAGATGCCCGTGCGCAACAAGCTTGTTGACACGACACGTCCCTTGCCCGTGCGTTCGCGATCAAAGAGTGCTGCCATCACACCGGCTGCCATCGACAGCCCTGTGGTGTGGTCGCCCTGACCACTGCGAATCGCTGGCGGCAACTCATCGGGTGCCACTGTCGTGTGAGCAAGTCCCGTTCGAGACCAGAACGCACCAATGTCGTAACCGGCTTTATCGACATCTGGCCCCGTTGTTCCGTAGCCCGTCAGTTGTCCGTATACGAGTCGCGGGAATCGCCTTGTCAGTGATTCAGGGTCCAGCCCCATACGTGCCAGACCTGCAGGACGAACGTTCGACACGAACACATCAGCGTCTTCCAGCAATGCAAACATCTTCTGCAAGTCATCTTCCTGGCGAAGGTCGAGAACAACTGAACGCTTTCCACGGTTGTCGATTTCAAACGGTGGAACGCCCTTCTGGTCGGCAACGCCCAATGCTCCAAAGACGAATCGTTGCGGGTCGCCCGTGGGAGGTTCCACCTTGATGACATCGGCACCCCAGTCGGCCATGAGCCCGGTGGCTGCAGGGCCAGCGACCCACACACCCATCTCAATCACTTTCACGCCTTGCAATGGTCCAGACATCGCACCCTCCCGCATTTATTCCCTTGCCCATTGTGTCCTATTTCCCCCATTCACAGCGTGTGCAACGAAGCCATGACGGCAGACTGACCTAGTGACTATGGCATCAGCAGACCTTGAATGGGGAAACTTCTCAGAGCAGGGGCCGTGGGTACTCGATCGAGAGTCCATCGCTTGGTCACGAATCGCCATCGTTCTTCGAGCTGCCGCTCAAAATGAAGTGCCCACGTTGATTCGCTCACGCCGCATTCCGCCGCTAGGTCGCCTCATCACCGTTGTCACTCATCTCGGATGGGCTTTACTTCCGTGGTTCTATAAAAAGAAGCGCAACAAGTTCTCGTCACCCGAAGAGTCGCGCGCGTACATCTCACTTCGCCTTCGACATGCCATCGAAAAATTAGGCGCGACGTACATCAAACTCGCACAGATCATCTCTAGTGGTGAAGGCCTCTTCCCCACAGAGCTTGTTGATGAGTTCAAGCGTTGTCGTGATCAGGTCCCTGCAGAACCGTGGGACAGTGTGCGTACCACCGTTGAGCAAGATCTCGGCGCGCGAATCGAAGATGTCTTTGCATCTTTCGAGAAGACTGCTCTTGCCGCAGCATCCATCGCACAAGTGCACCGTGCATCTTTGCTGACCGGCGAAGACGTTGTTGTCAAAGTGCAGCGCCCCAATGTTTCTGTTTTGGTGAAGAAAGATCTTCAAGTCATGTCGTGGATTGCTCCCTTCATGATTGGTCGTATCAAAGTGGCCGCGCTCGCAAACCCACCAGCGCTCGTCGAACTATTCGCTGAAACCATTGTGGAAGAACTCGACTTCCGTATGGAAGCGTCCAACATGATCGACGTCTCCGTCATGTTGCACGACCTCAATCAAGAGGCATACATCGTTCCGCGTCCACACCCCACGCTTGCGACACGACGCATTCTTGTGATGGAGCGTTTACAGGGTTTCAACTTTGATGACGTTGCAGGCATGCACGCCGCCGGCATCGACACCGAAGCAGTCGTGAAAACGGGAATGATCTCCTTCATGGAAGGTGCACTCATTCACGGCATCTTCCACGGCGACCTTCACGGTGGAAATCTCTTTGTTCTGCAAGATGGGCGCACTGCCCTTCTTGACTTCGGCATTGTTGGTCGTCTCACGAATAAGCGTCGTCTTGCCTTCATGCGTCTGATGTTGGGCGCAACAACTAATGACCTCAAGGGTCAGGTTGCTGCGTTGCGTGACCTTGGTGCCCTGCCTATGGACACTGATATCGACGCAGTCATCCGAGACCTTGGGCTTGACCAACCCACGATTGACCCCACCTCTCTTAATGGTGAAGAACTTGTTGCAGAAGTGCAGCGCATCGTGAAGGCACTGCTTGCGTACGGCGCCAAGTTGCCAAAGGAACTGATGCTGTACGTCAAGAACATGGTGTTCCTTGACGGAGCGATCGCTCGCCTTGCACCTGACCTCGACATCATTGGTGAGCTCACCCACATCTCGATGACATTCATGCAACGCCACGGAGCACGTCTTGCTCAGGAATTGGGCGTGGACACAAGCACCATTGAAATCGACATGGGCAGTCTCAAAGCAGGCCTCGGTGTGGACGAAAGCACTGAATCCATGACGTATCGCCAATTGCAGGAACGTCGCGAGTTGATTCAGAAGCGTATGAAAGACCACATCGTCAACTGACACTTTCGTCGCCGAGCGGTTCATCGGCGAGAATGGAGAAGTGAGACTTCTCGTAGTGCGTTGCACCGTTGAATATGCCGGCCGTCTTGAGACACGACTTCCCGAAGCCTTACGGCTTGTGATGGTCAAGGCTGATGGATGTGTGGCGATTCACTCCGATGGCGGCGCGTACAAGCCTCTCAACTGGATGAACTCACCGAATGTCATCGAAGACAACACTGATCACTGGATCGTGCGCAATCCCAAAGGTGAGGCAATGACCATCACCTTCCACGAGATTCTTCATGACAGTGCACATGAACTTGGTGAAGATCCCGGTCTTGAAAAGGACGGCGTCGAGAAGCAACTACAAGAACTGCTTGCTGCCTCACCAGAAGTCATGGAGCCTGGCCTCATTCTGATTCGTCGTGAGCACTACACCGCACTCGGACCTGTCGACCTTCTCTGCAAGGACCCCGACGGCAACACCGTCGTCATTGAAGTGAAGCGTCGCGGCGAAATTGACGGTGTGGAACAACTCACGCGATATCTCGCTGATCTTGCAAACGATGCATCACTAGGGAATCTGCGCGGCATGTTCGTGGCACAAAGCATCAAGCCACAGGCACGCACCCTTGCAGAGTCCCGCGGCATTATGTGCGTTGAAGTGAACTACGACGAATTACGTGGCAAGAAGTCCGACGAATGGACCCTCTTTAGCTAAAGCTAAAAGCCTTCTTTGGAAGACGACGTCGCAAAGTCGCGCACGAAGTCAAAGAAACGACCACGACGTGGCTTCTCTGCTTGAGCAACGCCTTGACCCACCACCATCAATGCACCAACGGTGGCATTGGTCACCGGGTCAATTGCAATGGCACTACCGCCTGCACGGTTTGCACTGTATGCGTCCACGACCAGTGGGGTCTTCAATTGAAGTTCCACTCGGGCGATGTCATTCAACACCAACTTGTCGGTGGACGAGTTCTTCAAAGTTTCCAGATCAAGGCGATGAATGACGCGAGACACTTTTCCATGCGCTTCACCCGACGGATGACGAATAATCAGATTGTCCCCCACCGTGAGTTCTGTCTCCACAAGCCAGCACACATCGGCGACGATGTTTGTCGCATCAACCGGCTGCGAAGCACCACTTGCCACAATCACGTCAAACTTGCCGACATCAAGATCATCAGCCAGTTCAACTGCAATTGCATCACCAGGAACTGCAATGTCGGTTGGTGCACCAGCGCGCGTCAGTCCGGTCACGACACTCGTGTTTCCCTTTGGGTGAACAGTGACTGCATCACCAACACGCAACACACCGCCCTCGAGACGGCCTGCATACCCGCGGTAATCACTTCCACCGTGTTCACGCAATGTCCACTGCACTGCAAGACGAGCACCCACCGTTGCGACTGGCGCGACATCGAGCGTCTCTAATAAGTCAAGAACGGAGGGCCCTTCGTACCACGATGCCTCCGAACCCTTTTCAACGACGTTCTGTCCATCTGTTGCACAGATAGGAATTGCATGAAGCGGAACGTTAGAACCCAATGTCGTCAAGATTGCAGCAACGTCAGTCACCACTTGATCAAAGGATGACTCGGCCCATTCAACAAGGTCCATCTTGTTCACAGCGAGAATGAGATGCGATACGCCCAACAACGCAGCAATAGAGACATGTCGACGGGTCTGTTCAACAACGCCATGACGAGCATCAACCAAAACGATGGCGATGTCACTCACCGAAGCACCAGTCACCATGTTGCGAGTGAACTGTGCATGTCCTGGCGTGTCTGCCAATACAAAGCTGCGCTTTGGCGTTGCAAAATAGCGATAGGCAACATCAATCGTGATTCCCTGTTCACGTTCTGCACGCAGACCATCAGTCAAGAGAGCAAGGTTGAATGAACCATCGCCATAGCGACGGCTTGCCTTACTGACGGCACTGAGCTGATCTTCAAAGATTCCCTTGGAGTCGTGCAAGAGACGACCGATCAGCGTGCTCTTTCCATCGTCCACCGAACCAATGGTTGCGATGCGAACCTGTGTGTTCTGTTCTGTTGCTGTTGCAGACATCAGAAATACCCTTCGCGCTTGCGATCTTCCATCGCGGATTCAGAGAAGTTGTCGTCGGCGCGTGTTGCGCCTCGCTCGGTAATGCGAGCGGTCTTCACTTCGGCCAATACATCTTCATATGACGTTGCTTCTGAACGAATTGCTCCGGTGCAGCTCATGTCACCCACCGTGCGATAGCGAACAACTTCCTTCTTCGGAATCTCGCCTTCCTCAATGACGACAGGGCCACCGACGGACAACAACATTCCATCGCGTTCAATAACGACGCGCTCATGAGAGAAATAAATCGTGGGCAGCGGAATGTCTTCGCGTGCGATGTATTCCCAGATATCCAATTCAGTCCAGTTTGAAATGGGGAACGCACGAAGATGCTCGCCCTTCACAATGCGTGGGTTGAGAATGTTCCAAGGCTCAGGACGCTGCGCACGAGGTTCCCATCCGCCCTTCTTGTCTCGGAAGCTAAGAATGCGCTCTTTTGCGCGGGCTTTGTCCTCATCGCGACGACCACCACCAAAGGCTGCATCAAACTTGTTGGAACGAATTGCACTCAACAACGTGACTGCCTGCTGGCGGTTGCGACTACCTGTCGGACCGGGGTCAGGAATATCACCCTTGTCAATGCTCTCCTGCACCGATGCAACAACAAGTTCAATGTTGTATTTGCGGACAAATTCATCGCGGTACTCGATGACTTCAGGGAAGTTGTGCCCCGTGTCAACGTGCATCACTGGGAATGGAAGTCGTGCAGGAGCGAATGCCTTAATTGCCAACCAGAGCAATACAGCAGAGTCCTTTCCGCCCGAGAACAAAAGGACAGGCGATTCACAACCGGCCACGACTTCGCGAATGATGGTGATGGCTTCTGCTTCGAGGCGATCAAGATGTGAACGACTCTGCAAAATTGCGATTTCTTCTTGTGATGTAACGATGCTCATGATTTCCTCTTTCAAATATTCACTTCAGACGTGCAGTCCGCATTCGGTCTTTGCTTGACCAGCCCAACGGCCAGCCCTCTTGTCTTCGCCGGGTGCCACCGGCTTCGTACATGGCCAACAACCAATCGATGGATAACCACGGTCCTTCAGAGGATTACGTGGCAATTCATTCAGATACTCGTACGACTCCATCTCCTCATCGCTGTACAACGCGAGAGGATTCACTTTCAACACACTGCGATTCGCGTCGTATGACAACACCGGAGTCTCGGAACGTGTCGGACCATCCACTCGTCGAACACCAGTGACCCAACCCACGTTCTCTGCCAACAATGAGTTCAGCGGCTCTACTTTGCGCACATTGCAACACGCCTCTGTGTCGCGCATCCACAGATTGTCTGGAGTGACATTCAGTGGATGCACCACTCGCAAATTGATGTTGCTGCTGTTCTTCAACTCATTGGCCAACCAATGAGTTTCTGCAAATACGTATTGGGTGTCGATCATCACGATCTCAATTCCCGGAACTGCCGATGCGGCCACATGCGCAAGCACGGCATCTTCAAAACTGCAGGTCACCGTGATGGATGCGCCCACGCGCTCCGCAGCCCATCGAACAATGTCTGCAGGATGCGCCGTCTCTAACTCCACCGCTGCTGCAGCGATCTCGTCGGCATGCAGGTGCAAGTTCGATTTTGTCCAGATGTCCACGGCCATTCGGACAAGATACACCTATTCCCGACAAAAACAGTCGGATTTATCGGGAATAGATTTCCCAATCCCCATAAGGGTTTGGCAGGCTTTCAACCCCTCAATCCCTAGAGGGTTCCCTCTTTTAGCCTTCTCTGGATGCGGACCGCAGTTTCCTGAAGTTCCACCATGTCGGAGAGTTGTTGAGCAGCACGAACCTGGCGGGCCACACGGGGATTCTTCACAAATCGGTCTTGGTGTCGCAGGAAGAAGTCCCAGTACAGAACCGTGAATGGACACGCATCATCCCCCACTCGCTTCTTGCGGTCATAGGCACAACCCTTGCAATGGTCGCTCATTCGGTCGATGTACGCGCCACCGCTTGCATACGGTTTTGTCGCCAACATGCCGCCATCTGCAAATTGCGACATTCCCACCACATTGGGCACCATGACCCATTCCGCTGAGTCAATGAAGTTGTCCCACATCCACATCGTGAGTTGTTGTGGGTTAATGCCCGCAATCAATGCGAAATTACCCAGCACCATCAATCGCTCAATGTGATGTGCGTATGCACGTTCCGAGACATGCTGAATCACAGATTTCATGCAATTCATTGATGTTGCATCTGGATTAAGGAACATCTCTGGAAGATCCTGAGAAGCACCAAGCGAATTCATGTCTTTGTACTCAGGCATCCAACGCCAATAGCAATTCCAGATGTATTCACGCCACCCGATGATCTGGCGAATGAATCCTTCTGCACTATTGATAGGAACCGCACCGCTTCGATATGCATTCTGTGCTGCCTCGACAACTTCGCCTGGCAACAAAAGACCGTTGTTTAGATACGGCGACAGCAATGAGTGCGCAAGATGCCAATTGGATTGCAACATTGCATCTTCATGTTCACCAAACATCGGCAGAACTTTTCCAATGAAGAAACGCAGGCGTTCAAGTGCGCCAGAACGAGTCGTGGCCCATTGTCCTTGTGGCGCATCACCCCACGAATTACCGGCGACATCTTTCAGAACTGCAGCATCAAGTTCGTCTAGTTCCATGACGTGCGGGACCGGCCAACGGTCTTGATCTTTCTTCGGTGGCGGCTGACGATTCTCTTCGTCGAAGTTCCACTTCCCACCTGATGGCTCTCCACCATCCATCAAGGCATCGAGGCGCTTTCGCTGCCAACGATAGAAATCTTCCATCTTGATGTTCGTGCGGGCACCAAGAAAACCAGCGAAGTCTTCGGGATGACAGAGAAATTGATCTGAGCGGACGACGTCAATGTTCAACGATGAAACAAGTTGTCGCGCCACATAACTGTTGGGTTCAGTTGCCATCACACGAAACGGTTGGAACTCTGCACGATGTTCCTCAAGCCCGCGCCGCATTGAGATTGCGAAGCGGTAATCGACGTCAAAGCCTTCTGCGCGCAACTCTTCTGCGAAGCGTCTCATCGAAGCCACAATGAAATGCGCACGTTGAATGTGCCACCGCCGTGAAGAAATTTTCCCGCGTGATTCCACCATCAACACACGATGGGTTGCAGGGTCTGCGTCGCGAAGTGCACCAATCTGGCGATTCAGCTGATCACCAAATACCCAGACCGTTTGCAATGACACGTGCTCAGCGTATGCCCACGCGCGAACAAGTCCTGAAAATGCAAATCCCGTGGGCTAGAAGCACCCACGGGATTTGCATTTTGAGTCTATGGACTGATTGCGCCTATGCGTAACGCACGAGTCCTTGGTCGATGACCTTGCGGTCGCCGACGTAGGTTTCGAACACTGCTTCTCCCGGTGCGGTCTTCCAGATCTTCACTGTGAGTGCTTCACCTGGGAACACCGGCGAAGCGAATCGACCTTCAATGTGCTTGAAGCGATCAGCATCGCCATCACACAAAGAATTCAACAAGCCACGACCAGTGAATCCGTAGGTGCACAAACCATGCAAGATCGGACGAGGGAATACACCTGCTGCAACAGCAGGATGATTCGGGTCTGAGTGCAATGGGTTGCGGTCACCATTCAAGCGATACAACAGCGCTTGGTCTGGTGAAGTTTGGAATGTCTCTTCGAAGTCTGGTGCATTTGCTGGTGGTTCGTTCACTGCACCGCTTGGACCGCGCTCGCCGCCGAAACCGCCTGCTTCACGAATGAAAACAGATGAACGTGTCGAGTACAACGGCTTGCCAGCAGCATCAGTTGCTTCGGCTTCAGTCACGATGACTGCAGCTTTCACCTTGTCGTACATCGCAACGAGCTTGCTCTGCACCGTGGCAGTCCCTTCAACAGGAAGAGGCTGATGCAATGTGATGGCCTGGGATGCGTGCACCAAGTTTGCAAAGTTGAATTCACCAACATTGCGCATTGGATTGGATTCTGCGGTGCCTTGCCCATAGCCAAGAACGACGGGCATTGTTGGCAATGCCTTTTGTGTGACACCAGTGGAGTTCTCTGTTACATACTGCAACTGATCAGAACTCACGTTGAGGCTCACTGCATACAGCAAAGAGTCTTTTGATGTCCAAGAAATTTGATATGGCTCGCCAACCGAACCAACTGCTGCGGGATTCAACGCCATGATGCGACCTACTTCTTACCGATGGTGTTCTGAGGGTAAGAGCCATCCTTGCCGTCCATGCCGGCATTTGGACGTGCTGTCTTCAACATTTCTGTGACAGCTGCGCCAATCTTTGTTGGGTCGTCAATTGGCTTCACGCTTGGTCCGCGGTGCCAGCCTTCGGCAATTGCCAATGTCTGACCGCTTGCTTCAAAGATGCGGCCAGTGACATCGCCTGCTTCGCTACCGGCAAGCCAGGTAACGATTGGTGCAATCCAACGTGGTGAACGCATCTCGCGCTCTTCGTCGGTCTCTGGCGCATTGCCAAGACCCTCTGTCATACGTGTGAGCGCAACTGGTGCCACTGCGTTCACGGTGACGCCGAAACGTGCAAGCTCGAGAGCAGCGATCACAGTGAATGATGCAATGCCAGCCTTTGCTGCGCCGTAGTTGGTCTGGCCGATGTTGCCGTAGATACCCGATACCGAGGTGGTGTTGATGATGCGGCCATACACCTCTTTGCCAGCCTTGGCCTGCTCGCGCCAGTAGGCAGCTGCCCAGCGTGCAGGACCGAAGGTTCCCTTGAGGTGCACCTTGATCACTGCGTCCCACTCTTCTTCGGTCATGTTGGTGAGCATGCGGTCGCGCAAGATTCCTGCGTTGTTTACGACGATGTTGATGTCGCCGAATGTTTCCACTGCTGTGTTGATGAGGCGCTGTGCACCTTCCCATGAAGAAATGTCGTCGCCGTTTGCAACCGCTTCGCCACCCATGCCCTTGATTTCGTCGACAACTGACTGTGCAGGGCTGACATCGCCACCGCTGCCATCAACACCAGCGCCCAAGTCGTTCACAACAACCTTTGCGCCCTGACTTGCAAGGCTCAACGCATGCTCGCGTCCGATTCCACGACCGGCTCCGGTCACTACGGCTACGCGGCCTTCACACAACTTCGCCATGATGGCTCCTTCGATAGGTAGATGGCACCCCGTGGTGCCTGCCCTGATACTACGAACTGGTGTCACAGCCGACATAGCCCGACCGCCCCTAGCCTCAACTTCGTGCTGAAGTCCACGCCACACAGGGTTCTCGTCATCGGGGCCGGACCCTCCGGAACAGCCTGTGCTGCCACATTGCATGCCCTCGGACATGAGGTCACGGTCGTCGACAAAGCCACCTTTCCGCGCGACAAATGCTGCGGTGATGGCCTCACCACCAATGCCTTGCGAGTACTTGATCATCTCGGCTTTGACCGCTCTCGCGTTGCCGACTGGCAAGAGTGCGACACGATTCAGCTCCGCTCACCTCATGGTGCACTCATCGACACAACATTGCCCGATATCGGTGGCACGTTTGCGGCCATCGCACCTCGCGAACAACTCGATTCTGCACTGGTACAACATTGTCGCGACCTTGGCATCACAGTTCATGAAGGTGTCGCGTTCGTCGACTTTCCGCAGAACAATGCATCCGGAGTTTCCGTCACGCTTGAGGGTCTCGGCGTTGTTGATATCGATTACGTCGTCGCAGCCGACGGCATGTGGTCACCAGTGCGAAAGTCATTAGGGCTCTCTACTCCTGGCAATCTCGGTGAGTGGCATGCATTTCGCCAGTACATGGGCAATGTCACAGGCACTGCCACTGACACGTTGCACATTTGGTTCGACAAAGACTTATTGCCCGGATACGCGTGGAGCTTCCCGCTTCCTAACAATCGGGCCAACTTCGGTTTTGGAATTTTGCGCACCAAAGATCACAGCGTGCAGTTCATGAACGAAACATGGCGAGACTTACTCACTCGCCCGCACATCGTCGAAGCACTGGGCGAAGGATTCACTCCCGAAGATCGACATACAGCGTGGCCAATTCCCGCGCGCATTGACTCAGCCGTTCGTTCATCTGGACGTGTGCTGTTTGTTGGTGATGCAGTGGGCGCATGCGACACACTCACTGGCGAGGGAATTGGTCAGGCGCTGGAGACAGGCATCGCGGCTGCGAATGCAATTCACGACGGCGCAACCCCTGCAGATGTGCGAGCAAAGTATTCACACGCACTCGACAAAACGCTCCTCGCGGATCACCGCATGTCAGCAGTCTTGGGCTTCATGATGTCTTCATCGCTTGTTGCGCGTTTTGTCCTTTCGCTGGTCAATATCAATAATTGGACACGCACCAACTTTGCACGATGGATGTTCGAAGACGAACCTCGAGCAGTGATTTTCACCCCGCGACGTTGGCATCGCAAATTCCTCAAGCGTCCAGGTGCCTATCAGCAGTAGCCATCGTTGTACGGTTGAGGCATGAAGACACGCATCACCGAAATGTTTGGCATCGAACTCCCCGTCATGCTTGCGGGCATGGGCGGTGTTTCCTACAGCGACCTCGTGGCAGCAGTGTCAGAAGCTGGTGGCATCGGAACATTCGGCGCTGCTCCGATGAGCACCGAACTTCTCATCTCTGAAATGGCTCGCGTCCGCGAGATGACGAAGAAGCCATTTGGTGTTGACCTTCTCACTGCATCACCTGATTCCATCGAGCGCAACTTGAAGGCAATCATCGAAGGTGGTGCAAGCATCTACGTGGCAGGTCTTGGCGTGCCTCGCGAAATCATTGACGAACTGCACAAGCACAACATCCTTGTTGGCTCGATGTGCGGCAAGGTTCGCCACGCCGTTGCAGCGGTTGCTAGCGGCTGCGACTTTGTTGTTGCACAAGGAACCGAAGCGGGTGGCCACACTGGAACTGTTGCAACCATGGCACTAGTTCCTCAGGTTGTGGATGCAGTGAACGGAAAAGTTCCCGTTGTTGCCGCAGGCGGCATCTTTGATGGCCGTGGTCTGGTCGCTTCCCTCGCACTTGGTGCAGAAGCCGTATGGATTGGCACCAAGTTCATCGCTACTCATGAGGCACACACTGGCAATGGCTACAAGGAAAAGATGCTGACGATGGCTGAAGACGACACCGTCATCAGCAAGGCATACACCGGTAAGACATGTCGAGTCGCTCGTACTGAGTGGACACAACATTTCGATGAGCACCCCGAAGAACTTCAGGGATTCCCTGGTCAGGCGATCGCCACCATCCAGGCAGGTATCGACCACCTCGGCGTTGGCCCCGAAACGACACTTGACACCAACAAGGCTTTCATGGCTATTGGCCAAGCAGTGGGTGCCATCGATGAGATTGTTCCCGCCAAGCAAGTGGTGGACGAGATCATGACGCAGGCGCGCGAGACACTCGAACGCCTCGCTGCATTCCGCTGATTCGCACAACGCCGTTCATCGGCGCGAACTCGGCATAAGGTCAGAGTCTCATGTTTTCTCTCCTTCGCCGTAACCGTGATGTTCGTTTCGTCTTTGGCGCTCAAGTCGTCTCCTACATGGGCGACTGGTTTTGCTTTGTAGCGTTAGCTGGTCTCGTCGAGGACATCACACACTCTCGTTTCCTTGTCTCGCTCGTTCTTGTCTCCATGACCATCCCGGGGCTCTTCATGTCCCCTG
This sequence comes from uncultured Actinomycetes bacterium, assembly GCA_937927625.1. Classification (GTDB taxonomy): domain Bacteria; phylum Actinomycetota; class Acidimicrobiia; order Acidimicrobiales; family Ilumatobacteraceae; genus UBA2093. Next base: position 75,620 of record CALBSD010000128.1, read on the forward strand.
TTGCTGGTTCATTTGCAGACCGCTTCGATCGTCGCAAGATTCTTGTTGCGGTATCAGCACTGCAGGCAATGGCAGCACTCTTGCTGCTTCTGCACTCCGTAGTCGGAATCTGGATCACGTTTGTTGCGCAGTGCATCATCGCTGCGCTTGCATCGTTTGTTGGGCCTTGCACCAGTGCGGCTGTACCCAATATCACGGACAACGAAGATGACCTTCGTAAAACCAATGCACTCTTCGGTAGCACGTGGGGAATCATGCTCGCAGTCGGTGCTGCACTTGGTGGCGTCTTCGCAGGTGCATTTGGTCGTAATGCCGCGTTCCTTGCCGACGCCATTTCTTTCGTGATTGCAGGCCTTCTGTTTGCAAGTGTTCGACGCCCCATGCAGAGCGAGCGCACTCAACATAATGAGTCACGTCGCGTGCGACCCATTGCGGACATGAAAGAAGCAATTCATGTGGCAAAGAAAGACCCCGTCATTCTTGCGTTGCTCTGTTCCAAGATGACCTTCGCAGTTGGCGCCGGCATCGTTAGCCAACTTGCAGTTCTCGCATCAAACGTCTTCCACGTGGGTGACTCTGGCCGTGGATTACTGATTGGTGTTCGAGGCGTCGGTTCAGGTCTTGGACCCATCATCGGTGCACGCATTGCCGGCCGTGACATGGCGAAACTGCTCCGAGTGTGCGGCTTTGCCGGATTGATATTTGCGGTCTGCTATTTCGGAGCAGCACTGAGTCCATTTATCGGAATGGCAGCTGTCTTCATTGCACTTGCTCACCTCAGTGGTGGAGCCCAATGGACACTCTCTACTTTGGGTTTACAGATGGAAGCACCTGACCATGTGCGTGGACGCGTGATGGCCGGCGACATGGCATTAGTGAACACGATGATCGGCGTCACCAGCATTCTTGCTGGCCTCACCTCACAGTTCATCGGAGTGCGTCCAGCGATCTTGGTATTTGCAACCGCTGCAGCTTGTGCTTCTGTTGTCTACATCTTTGCGACAGCAGGAATCAGGAAGCGTCTGAACACTGCACCGCAGCAGCAATAAGACGCTCGCGACGAGGGTCCATATCAGCAACCGTCATCATGGTGTTCATCACATAGGAGAACCCCATCTGACGTGCAGGATTCGCGAACGAACACGATCCGCCCGCACCGTCATGACCAAAGCTTGTTGGGCCAGCAAACGGCGTACGAGGCGAATGAACCATAAAGCCCATTGCGAAATCAGTTTCTGACAACAAAACCTGATCCATCTCGCCTTGTGGTGTGTTGCTCACCACGGCACGCGCCCGTGCTTCTTCACCCAAGATGCGCACACCATCAACTTCGCCCACTGTTGCTGCATAAATGCGTGCAAGTGATCGCGCATTGCCAATGCCGTTCGCACCAGGAATCATTGCGCGATGAACTTCGGGCTTATTGAAGACACCATTGCCAAACGCACCGTTCAGTCCAAGCGCTTCTGCACCCTTCGTGCCAGGCGCACTGCGTTCCATCATTAACTTCGCCACTTCTGGCGAGAACTTTGGAATGGGATGCGCCATCAAACGTGCAACGCGAGGCTCGAGTTCTTCGGGTAGTCCGATGTGAAACTCTGCACCAAGTGGCGAGACGATTTCATCGCGAACAAATTGTCCGATGCTCTTGCCAGTAACTCGACGAACAAGTTCACCCGCAAGCCACCCGAAAGTGATGGCGTGATACCCGTGCGTGGAGTCGACAGGGAAACGTGGCGCTGTTGCAGCGAGTCGCGCTGTAACGGTGTCCCAATCCAGTGCTTCTTCCAATGTGATGTCGCCATCCACTGTGTACAGACCAGCGCGGTGCGACAGCAACTGAGCAACAGTGACGTCACCCTTTCCTTGCGCAGCAAACTCTGGCCAATACGTTGCGACTTTCTCGCTGTAATCAAGAAGACCACGCTCAACACAGATTGCTACGGCAATAGATGTGATTCCTTTAGTCGTCGAAAAGACCAGCTGAAGGGCGTCATCGCCATACGGAATCGTGTGGTCTTTGTCGCGCCATCCACCGACGAGGTCAACAACACATTCGCCACGGTGATACACCGCCACGCCTGCACCATGCTCTTCGCCTTTTTCAAAGCCTTCAAGAAATGCCGCACGTACGGGTTCCCACCCTGACGCAACATTGTCAACGGTGAGCAATGACATGATCAGCCGTCAATGATGGAGCGGAGCTTTTCAATCTGACCAACTGGGTCTGGTCCGACTGGGTTCACCGACAACACGGTGACTCCGGCTTCCTTATAAGCAGCAACGCGCTCCTTGATGAAGCCTGCGCTACCCACGAGGTTTGCGTTCATGATCCACTCAGCAGGAATCTTGCTTGCAGCTTCATCCTTCTTGCCATCAAGGTAGAGATCCTGAATTTCCACTGCTTCTTTCTCGAAGCCATAGTCGCGACACACGTCGTTGTAGAAGTTCTTGCCAC
>CALBSD010000129.1 GCA_937927625.1 uncultured Actinomycetes bacterium
GACAGTTCAGCGCATCTTGTCTTTGAACCCATCACGCATTTCCAAATGCTGGGACTCGGCTACCTGCACCCGGAATGGGGCCATGGAATGTGGAAGGGCGAGCTTGCTGTTGGCGGTGAGCGTCTTGCCCTGCCAGTGACAGACCCAATGGCGATGCATCACCTTCACACCCAAACCCTGAGCAATGTGACCATGACTCTGTCCTCTGGAGAAGTGCATCGTGGAATCGGTGTGCTCGAGACACTCGTCCTAGGGGCACATCAACCCAGTGGATTCACTGGCATGAGCGATGGATATTCAGCTATTCGCTAACTGAAGCACCTTGCGGATGGCCTCGAGTCCTCCGCTTTGGTCTCATCGATAGTCACGCCCGAATCTCGGGCTCAAACTCGCCCAAATTCATGCCCAGCTTGAGTTTTCCAAGGGTTTACGTCTTCTCCTCGCCATCTGCTTCATCTCACTAATTGTGGTGAACTGACCACCTAAACCACCCTGCGTGGTTTCTCAAACATTTTCCGTGAGAAATTTCTCAAGTTCTGATCAAACCTGCCGATCCCTATTGCGGATCAACAAGGGAGCAGACAGATGTCTCAGAACCGCACACAAACAATCAGCCGAATCATTCTTGCTGGAGCAGTCGCAAGCCTCGCTCTCATCGCAGTTCCTTCGGTCGCAAGCGCATCGACCGGAAACATCGTTTCCGCAGCTGCTGAAGCAAAGACCGCTCCTGGTCAACCAAAGTTTGGCGAGTCTGGCGCAGCCGTCGTCGCATTGCAGACCGCAATCTTGCGTAATGGCTTCTCTCTCAACGGTGGCGCAAACGGCGTGTTCGATAAGCGGACACAAATCGTATTGAAGAACTTCCAGAAGGTCGTTGGCCTCAAGGTCACAGGCGTTGTTGATGCAGCGACCGCAAAAGTTTTGAAGTTGAACGTTCCAACAACAACTGCAGCGCCAGCAACTACGGCTGCTCCTACAACGACCGCAGCACCAACCACCACCGTTGCACCTGTTGTGTATGCGTTGACCGCATCTTCATTGCCAGTGCGCGGTAATCGCGGCAACAACGTTATTGCTGTGCAGAAGGCCCTTGTTGCCGCAGGCCACCAAGTGAAGGGCGGCGTTGACGGTCAGTTCGGATCCGGAACAACCGCAACAATTTCTGCCTTCCAGACAGCAAAGGGACTTCCTGCAACAGGAATCCTTGATGCAAACACTGCAGCTGCACTTGGCTTGATCGCACCTACAACAACAGTTCCTCCGACCACTGCTCCTGCAGCAGTTCAGGCAAAGTCCGTCACCGTGACCACCCTTCCTGCTCGAGGAACTCGTGGCGATGACGTTGTCATCGTTCAGAAGGCGCTTGTTGCTGCTGGTATCCCAGTTAAGGGTGGCATTGACGGAGTGTTCGGTGCGGCAACTGCTGTTGCACTTCAGAAGTTCCAGACCGCACAGAACATTGCAATCACCGGCAAGCTCGACGCACAGACAGCAATCAAGCTCGGCGTTATGGCTCCCCCAGCAGTCCAGCTTACAGTGTTCCCCGTTCAGGGAAATTGCTCATTCGAGAACACCTGGCACGCACCACGTTCCGGTGGCCGTCAGCACCTTGGTGTTGACATCATCGCTCGCGAAGGCAACCTCCTGTACGCAGTTGCAGACGGCAGCATCACCAAGCTCTACAAGCAGGGTGTTGACAAGCTTGCAGGCAACGGAGTTCGTTTGACCAAGGCTGATGGCACATACTTCTTCTACGGCCACATGTCTCGCCTTGCAGACGGAATCGGAATTGGTTCAAAGGTGAAGGCTGGTCAAGTGATCGGTTATGTCGGCCACACAGGCGACACCAACACACCACACCTTCACTTCGAAATTCACCCATTCGGTGGAGAAGCAATTGATCCAACAAACGCAGTCGATGCAATCAACGGTTGCGCAAACACAACACCATTGCCTGTACCAGCAGCCTAAATCCTCTGTCGTTGCCCACGATCCAGGTGCAACGTCAGAATAAGAAACTTCCGGTTGACACACGATCCAGTGTTGACCGGAAGTTTTCTCTTTATGGGCGAACTTCGTAAAAAGCGTTCACGGAATGTTCGATGGGCAACATATGAAACGAAGAAAATCCTGCAGTCGCCGCCATGTCCTCCGCTTTCGCAGCAGACAGACCAAGAGTTCCCAGACCTTCACCGTCGGGCGATGACATTGCAGATGACATGCAACTCAAAACACTGATGCCGTACAACAACGGTGCCATCGGATTCTTCGTGACATTCATTTCAAGCGAGTCATGGGCTTTGATGTCGACCAGCAACCAGGTGCCATCGTCTTTCAGTGAAGTACGAATGGTTTTCATCATCTCTGTTGGATGAGTCATGTCGTGGATGCAATCGAATGTGCAGATGAAGTCGAACTTCTCGCCGTCTGTGATTGATTCCGTACGCGGATCAGTGAAACGCACATTGCTCAATCCTTCGGATTGCAGTCGCTCATTGGCACGATCGAGCGCATGCTGCGAGATGTCATAACCAATGAATTGACTCTTAGGGAATGTGCGTCCGAGCAAAAGAGACAATCCACCGGCACCGCATCCGATGTCGGCGACACGTGCACCCGCTTCCAACTTCTCTTTGATGCCATCGAGAGCGGGAACAACGTACGGAATCAAAAAATTCTGGTTCCATGGCTCAAAACTCTTCTCGATACCCACAGCACCTTCAGGGCCATGGGAGTCATAGTCGTGACCGATTCCTGTGCGGAAAGATTCCGGCATGTCATTCAGCGCATTCATCGTCTGCGGAAGACGATGAAACATGCCCATCCCGTATGCAGGGTGCGTCGGTGTGGCCAAAACGCAAATCGCCTCTGGTGTCAGATAAAAAACCAGGTCAGATGCAGATAAGTCCTTGCAGGAGACGATCCGTGCGGCAACTTGGTTATGCAACCATTCACGCACCCATCTCTCGTGAAGATTCATTCGGGATGCGAGTGAAGCCGATGTATCACCTTCGCTCTGCTGAGCCATTGCGGAATACAAACCGAGTCGGTCACCGAGATGAATCATCCCCGCTGTGACCGCACCTTCCAGCTTGCTGAAGACAGCAAAGGAAAACATTTTCAGTGCATCGGCATTGACCGCGTCATTACTCATATCTGCACACTAGGCATCCCAGCATGGTCAACTGGCGAACAGTTAGTACGTGCGGAAGTTGACGGGAAGATGGTGGTTTCCCGACAGTTGAGTTAAACCAAATGTGATGCCATCAGCCAACGCCAACGTAGAAATTCGGCTGATCGTTGCATGGCCGATTACCAATCGCTCCCATTCCCAAGGAGTCGCGGGGAATCCCAGCATGTGACAAATTGACACACTCCCGGTTCCCGCATGGCAGATGAGAGCAATCTTCTTGTTCTCATTGAAATCGGATGTTGATTCCCAGACGGGTAATTCTTTGTTGGTGCGAACAAGACCTTGGCGTTGTAGAAAACCCGAAACGCCATCATTGATTCTTGTAACGAAGTCGGAAACAGGCTCACCACCTTCAATGCCCGACCAGCGTTCATGGGAGGCCTTTGATTTTTCGGCCTTCCATGCAGCATCAGCTTTTTCTTGAGGAGTTCCGTGCCAAATGGGGTTGCGAATTTCTTCAAGCCATGGCTCGATAACGAGCTCTTTCCCCATTGCGCTCAAAATGGGTGCCGCAGTTTGTCGTGTGCGAACTAAAGGCGAGACCAACACTTCATCAAACGGTTCAGATCCAAGATCTGCTGCAAGACAATCGGCTTGTTGAAAACCAAGTTCGGTCAGGGGTGGATTATCAACGGAGAGACCGTCCTTCACCCACTCAGGTTGCGCATGACGAATGATGACAATTTCCACGTGAGCAATCTAGTGAAGGGGTGCTTCTCCGAAGGTGCTACTCGGTGGGAACAGTGAAGGAAATCGAGCAAGAATCAAAGGCCCTCTGAAACTGACTTTGATATTGAGCCAAGTTTGCATTCGCTGAACTCACATCCACGACACCTTGCAATGCAGCCCCAAGACAAGATGCCTCCGAAGCAGAGATATTCAAATGAAACAAAGTTGCAACTGTGTAACCGAGTGCAGATTCCTCTGATTGCTCATTGATGGTGTTCGTTGGTGGATCTGTCTGAGTTGGGGAAGGTATCGAAGGTCCCGGCAAGGTGTCGGCACTCTGCCCGTTTTCCGCAAGAGTGCTTGGTAAACCACATTCATTAATCAACAACGACTCGACGGTATTTGCTTGTGTCAACGTTTCCGGACTGCCTAAAACTGTCCCAGTTGAGACTGCTTCATCGTTCGAAAGAGCGACCGAGACATCCCACTTCACTTTTTCCATTGCACTGATGAACACGTTGATCTTCTTCGCTAATTCAGACGATTCAGAGTTGTTCGGATGAGCTACGGCGACATGGTTGACGATGTTTCGCGTCCGTTCGGTGTCAGTGCGCAACTGCGAGTACTGATCTTCGGAGAAATTGTCGAGGCCCTGGGAAAACTGAGTTGTAAAACCAGCGACCGAAGTAATCCCTTTGCAAAATTGAGCAGCATCAGACGAACAACTTGAGACCAATGCGCTAGAAACGACAAATACTGCCACCAGAAGGAAAGAACGTCCGCGTGACAGAAGGGGCATGCGTTCATTCTGTCATCAAAACAATTGGTGGGGACTCAATGTTCGTAGGTGGTGTGCCATCTGCCTGTGATGATTCGCCCGCCGTAGCCCTGTCAGACCTCGTAACCTTGACACCGTGAAACTTCTCGCTCGCATCATTATCACCGTCGCATGTGCGGCCATCTTCGCCATGTGGGTGTATGCATTCGGGTTTGCCTCCCGTGAGAGCGTGAACAAAATCGGTGATGATGCGTGGAAAGCTCGAGCAGAAGCACATTGCAAGACTGCAGAAGACGCTCGATTTGCATTACAAGATCTGACCGCAATGGATCCGAATGACCCAGCTGCTTTGAAGAAGAAGGCTGATCTGGTGGAGTCAGCAACTGACTCGCTTGAAAAGGCGATTGATGCAATCGCCGCAGATTCACCGTCGGATGCAAAAGGTAAGGCTTTGGTTCCTATGTGGATCAAGGACTATCGCACCTATATTGCAGACCGTCGACTCTTTATTGATGCGCTTCGCACGTCCACACGTCGCCCATACTTTGCTGAAACAGAGGTTGAAGGTGTGCCTATCAGTGAGCGCATCGGAAAGTTTGCTCGCGAGAATGCGATGAAAACGTGCCAACCGCCGCTTGACCTCTCGGTCTAGTTCACTGTTTCCCACGCGCCATCGACATAACGCTTTATGACACGTGCGGGTGCTCCGACAGCTACTGAATAATCTGGAATATCTCTCGTCACTACTGAGTTAGCTCCGATGACGACGTGTTTCCCAATGGTGACTCCTGGCAGAACAACACTTCCGTAGCCCAGCCAACTGCCGTCACCAATCTTCACTGCACGTTCAGGTTGAGACTGTTGAGCAATGGTTTTGGTGACGTCTTCGTATCCATGATTTTGATCAGTGATATAGACGTTGTGACCAGTCCACACATCGTTTCCAATTTCAATGCTGAAATGGCCGACGATGCCGCTGCCCCTTCCGATGAGACAGCGATCACCAATGGACACAACGGGATAGGTAATGCACTCTTGACCCGGCACCATTCCGGCAGAAAGAGAGATATCCGGTCCAATCAACGTGTCATTGCCGATCGTGATGTACTGCTCATTGAAAATGGTGGTCGGCTTCCACATGATGAGACTTCCCGAACCAAATGAACCGAAGCGCTTGCCTCGAGAATTTGTGGGGGTCGTTGATGCGGACAACTGAATCCATTTGTGAAAGTGGACATACAGATTGCCGATCACGTCTCTAAACACGCTTCCACGCTAGTGAAGATGCACCCAGCCACAGGTACGGTAATCACATGAGCACAACTGCTTCCATCTCATCCCCCAGCGGCACATTCAATGGCATCTCCCACGAGAATGGTCAAACTTCATTCAGGGGAATCAAATTCGCTACTTCACAACGGTGGGAAGCCCCTGTTGACATTGAGGCATACGAAAGTGTCGTCGATGCAACGTCCGATGGGTTTATCAGCCCACAGGTCCCTGGATTCCTAGAGCAAATGCTCGGCACAGATGCATCGTCCATGTCGGAAGATTGCCTGCACCTCAATGTGTTCTGCCCCGCTGGTGCAACAGACGCCAGCAAATTGCCTGTTCTCTTTTGGATTCATGGTGGTGCGTACACAAACGGTGCCGGCTCAATTGCTTGGTATGACGGATTGAAGTTGGCTGCAAGGGGAACCGTCGTTGTTGCTATCAACTATCGATTGGGTGCTCTTGGTTTCGCAGGTGACGGCAATTTCGGACTGCTCGACATGCTGTCTGGACTGCGATGGGTGCAGAGAAACATTTCATCGTTCGGCGGCAATCCCGAGAACGTGACGATTTTTGGAGAATCGGCAGGTGGTTCTGCCGTGGTGTCATTGATGGCAACTTCGGCTGTGAATTCTCTCTTCCATAAGGCATGGGCAATGAGCCCGTCAATCGGTCAACTGCGGAACGCGGAACGCGCTCAAGAACTTCTCGCTCAATTCCTTGAGATTCTCGATGTTGATTCCCTTTCGGATGGTCAACAGAAAACACTCGATCAGGTACTTGAGGCTCAAACAGCAGCAGCCCTCATTCCTTCAAAAGGGTTTGATGTGTTCTCGCCGACAGCCGGTGGCGCAGAAATCCATGGCGACATTCTCGAATTGGCGGGCAAGGCCAATATTCCATTTGTAGTTGGCACAAATCGTGACGAAAACAAGCTGTGGTCGGCTTTTGACCAAGATGCCGCTTCCGCCGGTTCCGCGGAATGGGAAGCCTTCACATCTGAGACATTTGGTGACAATGCCGCAGAGGCACGATTCGTCTACGAACAACTTCGGCCCAACGAAGCTGTTCGAGAACTGATTTCTGCAGTCAACACCGATACGTCTTTCCGACAGAGAGCACAGGATCTTTCAGAGCGACGCTGCGCCAACAACATGCCATCGTGGATGTACTGGTTCACCTGGGCAACACCTGCATTTGGCGGAATCCTAGGTAGCTGCCATGCAATTGACATTCCGTTTGCATTTGACAATCTCGATGCCCCTGGCACCGACATGCTTCTTGGCACTGACCCTGACCGACAGCAGATTGCTGATCGATTTGCGGCCGAGATTGCTCAGTTCGCCGCTCATGGTCATCCATCGTGGGAGCAATTCAACGTATCGACCCGGCCAACATTGGAACTCAACGTCAATGTCGCTTTGTTGAATGACCCAGAATCAGAAATACGCCAACTGTTCCCCCGATAATCGTTACCTAGGTCACTGCCTTCGGAAGGAAACGGACAAGGACTGCCCGTAGCCTTTTAGCCCGAGCAAAGGGGTGCCAATGTCTGGCGAGAATCAGCGCAAAAAGTTCACTGTTCCGCATCTCGCAGAACGTAAGTTATCTGGTCAGAAGTTGGCAATGGTGACCGCGTATGACGCCACTTTTGCCTCCATTGTGAACGCAGGCGGTGTCGACCTCATTCTCGTTGGCGATTCAGTTGCAACAGTGATGCAGGGTCAGCGCAACACCTTGGGTGTCTCGATGGAACAGATGGAGTATCACGTTCAGATGGTCGCCTCTGCAAAGCCAATGGCCCTCATCGTCGGCGATCTTCCATTTGGCTCGTATCAATCATCCGTTGTTGAAGCAGTGCAAAATTCTGTGCGTCTCATCAAATCGGGTGCCGAGATAGTGAAACTAGAAGGCGGTATTCACGTCGCTGCGAAAATTGCAGCGATTAGCTCAGCAGATATTCCTGTGATGGGACACATCGGCCTCACGCCTCAGAGTTATCACCGCATGGGTGGCAACAAGATTCAAGGTCGAGCAGACGGCGCCGCTGCTGGCAGCAAGAACCGTTTGATTGAAGACGCTCTTGCAGTCCAAGAGAGTGGAGCATGCGCCGTTGTTATCGAAGGTGTTCCTGCGGACTTAGCGATGGATATCACCCAGCGACTTGCAATCCCGACTATTGGTATTGGTGCCGGCAATGCGTGTGACGGTCAAGTGTTGGTAATGCATGATCTGCTCGGTCTCTCCCCTCGCGTTTTTACATTTGCAAAGCCATACGCAAATCTTCGCGACGTCGCTACATCTGCAGTCACGCAATACGTTTCTGAAGTCCGTTCCGGTGAATGGCCGGACGCTGAGCACAGCTTCTCCTGATAATGATTATCTTGACTTCCCCTGCAGAGATGCATGCGTGGGTGAGATCTCTCAGCGGCACACCAAGCATTGGATTTGTTCCCACGATGGGCGCACTCCATGCGGGTCATGAAGCTTTGTTGCAACAATCTCAAGGCGAAAACGAAGCGACAGTTCTGTCCATCTTCGTGAACCCAACGCAGTTCAACGTGAACGCTGATTTTGATGCATACCCACGCACTACGGAGCGCGACCTTCGAATTGCTGAACACCACGGTGTTGATGCGGTGTATTTGCCTTCGACCGACTCGATGTATCCATCTGGATGGCGGGTGTTTGTAGAACCAGGAACTGCAGCAGACCCCATGGAGGGTCAAGGACGTCCAGGACATTTTCGAGGCGTTGCCACCATCGTCACCAAACTCTTCAATGCGGTGCAACCACATCGTGCGTATTTTGGGAAGAAGGATTATCAACAACTCGCTGTCATCAAACAGATGGCATCCGAGCTTGATATGGACATCGAGATTGTTGGCGTGGACACCATTCGCCATGACGACGGACTTGCAATGTCCAGCCGCAATGTACGACTTTCGGAAGAACAGCGCTCTGCTGCTCCCATTATCTACCGTTCATTAAGGCAGGCGCGTCACGATGTTGCGTCAGGAACTATTGATGCACGAGTTATTCAAAAACAGATCATTGAGACAATTGCGTCAGAAGCACTAGCCACAGTCGAGTACGTGACTATTTCGCGAGCAACAGATTTGTCAGCAGTTGACACAATTGACGAGATGTCAGTCGTTTGCGTAGCCGTATGGTTTGGCGATATTCGCCTGATCGACAATATTGAACTTCATCCACCTGTTTAACGATGAAGATCTGCGTCGCTCTGCTCTACGCGCAATCGAACAGTAAACGCTGAATCACCTGACAAGACGCCGCCTCGCGCAAAGAGTCTGCCGTTTTGCCAATTCGATAATCCAAGTTCAGGACGCAGTAGCGCGAACTGACCGTCGACCCAGCGAGTGAATCCATCACCAAAGAATGGTGCATTGCAATGAGACCACACCTGCTCGCGTTCCACTGCATTATCGGAGATGACGGAGACAACGAACTGCGGGCTGTGTGTGTTGAACAATTCGATTGCTTCGGCCGTTGAATCCACAATGACAACAAACAATTCTGGGTTCTCTTCCCATTCGAATTCCTTGCCGAGCAGAGATACATCGGCAGTAGAGACCTGTGGCTCTTGACGAACGCCCTCCGCTCGCACCACATCAATATTTGTTGACCTGGGCAGGAAAGCCTCTGCTCCATTAACAGCATGAAGGCGAGCATGAGTCCCACGCGATGAAGCCGCAGCTTCAGCTGCATCAAACACAACTGAAACAATTTCGGCTGCTCTGGAACGAGGAATGCACACAACGTTTGTCGTGTTGCATACTTTCCGGTCGAGAGAGTGTAGGAGAACAGCGGCGAGCCTCTTTGCGTCGGCCGAGGACCCAACAATCATCCACGCACCACCAGTGCCGTGGAGACTTGCGGCCACACCAGCTTGTTGTGCGATGGAGCCCAACTCGGCAACAGCTTGTCCCGAACCTCGCGCAACGGCAAGAGAAAGTCTCGGATCAGAAAACAATGCCCAACCCGCAGCATGCTCCACTGATGGGAGCAACACAACAGATTGCTCGGGCAATCCGCACTCCAGTAAAGCCGGAGTGATGACAGAACTCATAATGGCGCTAGCTGTACCTAATGCGTCGCTCCCGATACGGAACACAACTGTGTTTCCGCTCTTGAGAACACCAGTTGCATCTGCAAAAACATTGGGCCGACCTTCGAAGACAAACCCAATAACCCCAAGGGGTGCTTTCCATTGCTGCACAGTCCAGCCGTTATGTTGCACCGTATCCACGAGAGAACTTGGCTGCATCTCTGCGTCTCTCCACATCGTGAATGCTTCGACCATGTCTTGTCGCATCTTGGGGGACAACACCAATCGAGTCGTTGAACGACCACGACTTAGTGCCGAAGCAACGTCCTTTTCATTGGCTGTGGCGATGGCAGAGAAAATGTCATCATCCGACAAACGCTGCGCAGCTACATCAAAGAATCGACTGATGTCCGTAGCTGGCACTGTCTGAAGCGAGCGAAATGCATCAATGGCAACACCCACACTCGACTCAACGAGAGATTGCACGGCGGCGGGGATTCGTCGAAGTTGTCCGGACGTCGCGATTCCCAGAACGGTGTCGCCAGGCTTTAGAGAACGGGAAAAACCCTCATCAACGGTGAGGAGAGTTGATCCCACCAACACTCGGTCCCCTGTTTGCAGTGCGGGCGTAGTCGACATTGTCCTATTCTGCACTCTGTGAGCGACACCCAAAGCAATCCTTTCTATTTTCGTCAACTTCTGAGCGGGCAGGATTTCGCTGCGGGAAACATGATGGCCACGCAGATGGTGAATTTCTCCTATTTATTAGGAGACAGAGAGTCCGGTGAATGTGTGATCGTGGACCCTGCTTACGCGGTGGATCAACTTGTTGCGATTGCTGAAGCCGACGGCATGCGCATCAGCGGCGTGATGGCAAGTCACTATCACGCAGACCACGTTGGCGGATCGATGATGGGACACACCATTGAGGGCATCACTGCATTGCTAGAGAATCATGATGTACCCATCCACATCAATAAGCACGAAACACCATGGGTGCTGAAGACCACTGGAGTATCCGAAGACAGCCTTGTTGCCCATGACTCGGGCGATGTTGTGCAGGTGGGCAACTTGTCGATTGAACTACTGCACACGCCTGGACATACACCAGGAAGTCAATGCTTCCTGACAAATGGCTGCCTCGTATCAGGCGACACTCTCTTCCTCGACGGGTGCGGTCGAACTGACCTTCCAGGATCCAACGTGGGAGACATGTATGACAGCCTGACGAAATTGGCGTCACTACCCGACTCGACAATCGTTCTTCCCGGACACCGTTACTCAGAGCCGCCGGCAGCACGCCTGTCGGATGTGCGCGAGGTGAACTATGTGTTCAAGCCAAAATCCAAGGAACAGTGGCTAATGATGTTCGGACACGATTAATCCGAAAGATCAATGCGCAAAAGCTGCGATTAATGCACTGATTCCAGAGAGCATCATGAGACCAGCAACGAGGACTGTGAACATCTCTTCCTTCACGTGCTTACGCATTGCGTAACCGATGCGCAAGGAGATTGCGAGAGCGGGTAAAGCAACAACAGCGCCGAGAACATTCTCATGATTCATCTTTCCTGATCCGAAGAAAAGGATGAGCGCCCCAATATTGGCGAAGGAAAAAACAGTATTGAGGCTTGCGCGGAAAGTATTTGGTTCCATCGACCGGGATTTCAATAAAAAGACCAATGGCGGGCCATTCGTCGATGTTGAAGTGTTCAATACCCCAGAAATAAACCCAAGTACCCAGTCGTATCGACGACCTTCTGGTGGAATCTGAAATTTGCGAACAATCAAAATTGTTGCCACAAGAACCACGATGCCAAGCCCGATTCTCAAGGCGCGTTCCGACACGACGTTGAAAAGAACGAGCCCGAACGGCATGCCCGCATAAGACAACAACGACAATCGTCGAACCGTCTTCCATTCAGTAAAGCGACGGTCGGCAATGGCCTGGGTAGTTGTCGAAACTGATGCGACGAGAACAGATACGACAATGGCGTCTCGGGGGGCTAGGACGAGGGCCATCATTGGCACAGAGAGCAACCCAAATCCGAAACCCGCCAATGATTGGGCGAACGCCGCTACAGCAACGCAAACCACAATCCAGATGAGTTGGTGAAGATCCAAGGGCGACCAATCGGTAGATGAGACCTGCCGAAGTTAGCCCAGACCTCGGGAATCCCCGATGATTCAGCACTTTCACCTTTACATTTCGTACACTTTGAGCCGTGGTCGCTCAGCCAACACCCATGGATATTTCAATCAACGGTCCTCGGCTGATGCAGCGACTCTTTGACCTTGCCGATATCGGTGCAATCGCTGGTGGTGGCTGTGCTCGGCTCGCTCTCACAGATGAGGACAAATTGGGTCGCGACTTGGTCATTGAGTGGATGAAAGACCTTGACCTCGAGATCACTGTCGATGTTGTTGGCAATGTCGTCGGTATTTGGAATGTCGGTCATGGCAAGCCCGTGATGACTGGTTCACATATCGACACCGTTCGTACTGGTGGCAAATACGACGGCAACTATGGCGTTCTTGCAGGAATCGAAGTAATCCAGACGTGTCAAGAACAAGGCGTAACACCTCAGCATCCTTTGGCAGTTGCTTTCTTCACCAACGAAGAAGGCGCACGCTTTGCACCTGACATGTTCGGTTCCATTGTTTATGTCGGCGGACTGAGTGTTGAAGAAGCACTGGACACTGTTGGTATTGATGGTGCACGTGTAGGTGACGAGCTTGAACGCATCGGCTACAACGGCGCAACGCCTTGCCCTGGCCTGTCACCTCATGCCTTTGTTGAACTACATATTGAGCAAGGCCCTGTTCTCGAACAAACCGATATGTCTATTGGTGCCGTCACCGGAGTCCAAGGCATCAGTTGGCAGGAAGTGACCATTACGGGTCAGAGCAACCATGCCGGCACTACCCCGATGAACATGCGACGTGACCCGGCGTATGTTGCGGCCAACATCGCCGTATTTCTTCGCGAATTGGCAACCAGATTTGGTGGACACCAAGTGTGCACGGTCGGCAAGATTGATCTGCATCCGAACCTCATCAATGTTGTTCCGCAGACCGCAGTGCTGACTCTTGACGTTCGAAATACAGATGAAGAGAAGTTGCAAGCAGCCGAAGCAGAAATTTCGGCTCATCTGCAACGCCTTGTGGCGGAGGAAGACGTCGTCATCAACACTCGTCCTCTCGCACGTTTTGAACCCGTGGTCTTCGACGAACAAGTTGTTTCACTGGTTGAGACAATTGCAGTTTCTCAAGGTCATCGTGTGAGCCGACTTCCAAGCGGCGCAGGACATGATGCGCAGATGTTGGCTCGTGTTTGTCCGACAGCAATGGTTTTTGTTCCCAGCGCAAAAGGCATCAGTCATAACCCCGCCGAATTCACCTCACCGGAAGAGTTGGAAGCAGGCGCAAATGTCTTGCTCCACACAATGATCACACTCGCAAATACGGAGGACTTTTCATGAGCAGAATCGTGACAGTGGGCGCCGCACAAATGGGACCCATTCAAAAGAATGACTCCAGAGCAGAAGTTGTGCAGCGTTTGATTGCACTTCTTCATGATGGCCACAAAGCTGGATGTGACTTGGTTGTTTTCCCAGAGCTCGCGCTAACAACTTTCTTCCCACGTTGGTTTGTTGACGACATCACGGAGGCCGACCACTGGTATGAGACAGAGATGCCCTCGCCAGTGACACAGCCGCTGTTTGATGAAGCCAAGAAACTGCACATCGGTTTTTGTCTTGGCTACGCAGAACTGACTGCTGACGGTCACCGATTCAACACGCAGATTCTCGTTGAAAAAGATGGATCGGTCGTTGCCAAATATCGCAAGGTGCACATTCCTGGTCACGAGCACAACGAACCCAACCGTCCCTTCCAACATGCAGAGCGCTACTACTTCGAACCGTCAATGGAGGGTTTCGGAGTATGGAAGGCATTCGGCGGCCGAATGGGAATGATGATCTGCAACGATCGCCGCTGGCCAGAAACGTACCGAGTGATGGGTCTGCAAGGAGTCGAAATGATTCTCTGTGGTTACAACACGCCTATTCACTACGTACCGGACCCAAGCCAAGACATTCTTCAGGGCTTTCATAATGCTCTCGTGATGCAATCTGGTGCTTACCAAAACGGCAGCTGGGTCATTGGTGTCGCAAAAGGTGGCGTTGAAGAAGGTGTTGACTCACTGGGTCAAAGCATGATTGTCGCCCCATCGGGACAGATCGTTGCGCAAGCATTCACCACCGGAGATGAACTCATTTCCGCACGTTGTGATTTGGATTGGTGCAAGAAGTACACCGGAACATTGTTCGACTTTGACCGTTACCGCCGACCAGAGGTCTACGGCCGAATTACGTCCCAACGAGGAGTCGTGACGGACTGACATGTCATTTACGACAAATGGCCTCGTGTGTGGACATCACCACTTGTATTCCTCGCTCGCGCGGGGTATGCCTGCACCCCCGCAAGTGCCAACGTCATTTCTCTCAGTTCTAGAAAATGTCTGGTGGCGCCTTGATGCTGCGCTTGACCTCGACATCATCTATTGGTCAGCAGCTTTAGGTGCAGCTGAAGCTCTTCTGAACGGCACGACCGCAATCGTTGATCACCACGAGTCACCCTTTGCCATTGAAGGAAGTCTCGACGTCATCAAATCTGCTTGCGACATGGTGGGCATCAGTAGCAACCTTTCATATGGGGTGACTGATCGATGGAATGCAACACAGATGTCATCTACGGTCTCTCCCTCTTCCCAGATGACTGACGAAGCCCGCAGAGGTCTCGCTGAGAATGAGCGCTTCATTAAGTCAGGTAGCCGCGGAATGGTCGGTGTCCATGCAGCATTTACTTGCGCCAATGAGACATTGGAAGCTGCCGCCGACCTTGCGCAACAACTTGGTGTTGGCGTTCATATCCATGTTGCCGAGGGTCTCGACGATGTTGATGCCGGGCATCGATTGCAATCGCTCTCTCAGGACAATTGGCTCATTGTTCATGCTGTCCATCTCAAAGAAGAACTCAAGGGCACTCTTGCTCACAACCCCCGCTCCAACATGAACAACGCAGTGGGTTACGCACAACCAGCCAACTGGCCACATGATGTGATTTTGGGAACAGACGGTATTGGTGCAGACATGCTTGAAGAGATGCGCATTGCATATATACGTCATCGTGAATCAGATATCACTGCGTCTCCCGACGACGCTTGGACATGGTTGGCGAACGGCGAGAAGTTCTTCCCTGAAGTCAAGGATGATGTCGTGACATGGAGTTACGACCACTCGGACAGTCCCTGGCATGTCGCATTCACACCAGGCATTCGCTGCACGTCTGTGAGCCGCAAGGGCGATGTACTCGTTCGCGATGGACAACCAACGAAATTCGACATGAATGAAATCAGAGCGAAAGCAGCTGAGGCTGCATCGAAACTTCACGAAAGGCTGTCATAAATAATGTCAGTGCTTATTCCACATTCGATTACTGACGCCTCTGAAATGCTGGCTCAGAATCCGACAGCAACAATTCTGAACGGCGGAACAGACCTAATGGTGGAAGTCAACTTCAACCATCGTCGCCCTGAATCTGTTGTGCTTCTTCGAAACATCCCCGAACTACGTGAGTGGTCTTCTGATTCCTCAAAGGGAACAATCACAATCGGTGCTGGTCTCCCCTATGCACACATTGAGAAGGGTGAAATAGCGACACTCGTTCCTGCCTTAGCGCAAGCAGCCCGCACCGTTGGCTCACCTCAAATACGCGCAGCCGGAACTATCGGCGGAAACCTTGGCACTTGTTCACCTGCTGGTGACACATTGCCCGTCCTCTCCGCATTGGAGGCACTCGTTCACCTTCAATCAGTCGATGGTTCTCGTACTGTCCCCATTGCAGAATTCATGGTGGGACCAAAGCGAAACAGCCGCCAAGCAAATGAAGTCATCACGGCCGTCACGCTTCCCATCACTGGTCAGCGACAGGGATATTCGAAAGTTGGGGTCCGCAACGCAATGGTTATCTCCGTTGCATCGGCTTGCTTTGCGGTGGTTAAAGGTGAACCTCGTTTTGCGATGGGATCTGTTGGCCCCACAATCCTGCGAGCCAATGAGGCGGAGTCCTACCTCGCCTCACATGCTGCAGACATCAACAACGTCACAGATGAAGTCGCTAAAGAGTTTGGACGGATTGCAGCGTCTGAATCTCGACCCATCGACGACCATCGCTCTACGGCGGCCTATCGCCAACATGCAATTGGTGTTCTTGCAACACGTCTTGCCCAGAGGGGAATCTAAGCATGAGTTCCAATGAGTTCTACACATTGAAAGTGAACGGCACCGATCTTCAGGTATCTGATGCCTGGATTGGCGAAAGCCTTCTGTATGTCCTTCGTGAACGTTTGGGTCTTCCAGGTTCTAAGGGTGCATGCGAACAGGGTGAATGTGGCAGTTGCACGGTGTACGTCGATGGTGCTGCGGTGTGTAGCTGTCTCGTAATGGCCGCATCGGCAGTTGAGTCTGAAATTGCCACAGTCGAAGGCTTGAATGCCGATGGATCACTCACAGATGTACAAGAGGCATTCGTAACCGAAGGCGCAGTGCAGTGTGGTTTCTGTACGCCGGGGCTGGTGATGGCAGTACACCATTTGTTGGATGAGAACGCGACTCCGTCCGAACTAGAAGTGAAAGAAGCGCTGTCGGGAAATATCTGTCGATGCACCGGATACGGCCGCATCTTTGCCGCTGTGGAAAAGGTTGTCGCTGTTCGTAAGGGAGTTCACTCATGAGCGCAGTGAAAACACGACGTGACGTATTGGGTACTAGTTCTCTTCGCCCGGATGGCAATGCGAAAGTAAAAGGTGACTTTGCTTTTACGTCTGACCTCCATGCAGAGAACATGTTGTGGGGCGCAACTCTGCGCTCGCCACATCCTCATGCCCGCATCATCTCTATCGACACCAGTGCCGCTTGGAAGATTGGAGGTGTCGAATGCGTCATCACTTCTGAAGATGTACCTGGTCAGTTGACATACGGTCTCATCAGTTCCGATCAACCAGTCTTCGCGAGAGATGTTGTCCGTTACATGGGTGAACCAGTTGCTGCTGTTGCTGCCGACCATCCGGAAACCTGTCGTCGAGCACTTGCCGCGATCAAAGTTGAGTACGAAGTCCTCCCCGTGTTGTCTAACGCAGAAGATGCAATCGGAGATGCATTCATCCCCATTCATCCCGATGGAAATCTCATTCGCCAACAGCGGATTGTTCACGGTGACACCAGTGTTGAAGGCGATGTCATCGTTGAAGGCCATTACGTCATCGGCATGCAAGACCAAGCATTCCTTGGCACAGAGTCAGCAATGGCACTTCCTGATCCAGATGGTCAAGGTGTACAAGTTTTTGTTGCCACGCAATGGTTGCACGAAGACCAGAAGCAGATGGCTGCCTGTCTCAACCTTCCAGCAGAAAAGATTCGCCTTGTCCTTGGCGGTGTTGGCGGTGCCTTTGGTGCACGCGAGGACATCAGTCTTCAAGTCCATACAGCGCTGCTCGCTCTCCGAACATCTCGCCCCGTAAAGATGCAATACGGACGTGAAGAAAGTTTCTTTGGCCACGTTCATCGTCATCCGGCGACCGTATGGATGCGTCACCATGCCACCAAGGAAGGCAAGATCGTCAAGATCGAAGCCCGTTTTGTATTCGATGGTGGCGCCTATGCATCAACATCGGCCGCAGTACTTATCAATGGCGTGACTCATACGCAGGGGCCATACAAGTGCCCCGCTGCCGTCGTTGATGGTTATGCAGTCCGCACCAATAACCCACCGTGTGGCGCTATGCGTGGTTTCGGCGTTGTTCAAGCCTGTTTTGCACACGAAGGCCAGATGGACAAGCTTGCTGCCGCCGTTGGTACGGACCCTGTCAGCATCCGCTTGCTCAATGCAATGGAAACTGGCGACACATTGATTACAGGCCAACCCGTAGAGAGCGTTGCGCCCGTTGCGCGTCTCATTCGTGAAACAAACGAAATCCCATTGCCAGCGGAACTTCCCTCTGATGCAAATGAGCTCGACCTCCCAGGAGGTTCGGGAATCACTGCAGAACGTCAGCACATCAAGCGCGGCATTGGCTGGGGCGTGAGCATCAAGAACATCATGTACAGCGAAGGCTTCGATGATTACTCAACGGCCAAGTGCACATTGAGCGATGGAAAAGTGACTCTGAAGTTTGCAACCAGTGAAGTCGGACAGGGCTTTGTCACACTGGCACCACAGATTGCACGTTCCGTACTTGGGGTTACCGACGCAGTCTGCGACACCATTGATACCCAGATTGGTTCTGCAGGCTCTACATCAGCTTCGCGCCAGACGTGGATGAGCGGTGGCGCCGTCGATGGAGCATGTCGACTGGTTCGCGAGAGATTGTTTGAGCATGTCGGCGCGAAGAACAACATCGATCCAATTCGATTTGCAATCGAAGACGATGAAATTGTCGATACTGCTGGGACATTCCGCATGTCTGTCATTGAGGCCAGCCAAGGTCTCACCATCTCGGAGACGTTTGAACATCATCACCGCAAGACTGAAGAGCTCGACGACAATGGGCAAGGAAATTGCCACGTTGCATTTGCTTTCGTTGCACACCGTGCAGTGGTGGACGTTGACCCCGAACTTGGTCTTGTCAAAGTTGTACAAGTCGCCACAGCACAGGACGTCGGTCAAGTACTGAATCCGCTGTCGCTTCTCGGACAAATTGAGGGCGGCATCGCCCAAGGTCTCGGTCTCGCCGTCATGGAAGAGATCATCGTGCAGGACGGACGCGTCAGGAATCCAAGCTTTACGGACTACCTGCTTCCAACAGCGCTTGATGCACCTGTTGTAGTTGCACGCATGATTGAAGAGTACGAACCTCAGGCTCCATTGGGAGCTAAAGGTGTCGGTGAACCACCGTGTATCTCGGTGACCCCAGCAATCGTTGCCGCTATTCGTGATGCAATCGGCAAAGACATTCCACGTTGTCCTGTCCGTCCACAAGACATCTGCTTGTAACTACGCGCCAAACACTCTTTCGGTGTAGCGATTTGCAAATGTACGTTGCGGATCCAAACGATCTCTCATTGATAAGAATTCGCTGAATCGTGGATAGAGACCGGATAGTTCCTCTGCGTCGCGGTGATGCACCTTGCCCCAGTGTGGACGAGCGTCGTACCGACGCAAGATGTTTTCAACGTCCTTAAAGAACGGTGTGTATTCCATTCCCTTGTACACGTGTACCGCGATGTATCCGGACTCACGTCCATACGCTGTTGACAACGGAACGTCATCGGAAGCCGTGAAACGAACTTCAATAGGAAAATTCAACAGATAACCCTTGCGTTCAATCATGTCCCGAATTTCACGAAGAGCTGGCGCAACCGAAGCAGCTGGCAATGCGTGTTCCATCTCGTAAAAGCGGACAAGTCGAGGGCTGGCAAAGATCTTGTAACTGTCATTGATGTACGACCGAGAACCAGATGACGGCAATGCAGTTGCCAATTTCGGAATGAGTGATGGCTTCATACGGCCAACGCGACACAACGCTCCGAACGCATAGTTCTCCATAAAGGTCTTTTCGATCCAACCTTTCACTTTGGGCAAAGGATTGAGAGGCTCCATGGTGCGGTTATTGCGTTTCGTCAGCGCCCACTTGGTGTGAGGAATCCAAAAGAATTCGAAGTGATCATTCGTTAAACGCAACTCATCGATGTTGTTCAATACATCATCCAACTTCATCGGGACTTCGGTTGCTTGAAGTCGAAATGCATCCATCACACGAATGGTGCACTCTGAAATTGCACCTAAGGCGCCGACAGAAACACGCGCAAATTCAAGTACATCTGGATTGGCGTTCTCGTCGCAGGCCAACACATCTCCATGTCCGTCGATAATCCTCATACCGACGACTTGTGCAGCAAGACCTGTCAACTTGACTCCCGTGCCATGCGTGGAGGTCGAGATGGCACCAGCAACTGTTTGGTATGCGATGTCACCCAAATTCGCCATTGCCAAGCCCTCGGCAGCAAGCAAGCGGTTCAGGTCATTCAATGTGGTGCCCGCACCGACACGAACCTCCATCTTGTCTCGGTCGACAGAACGAATGCCCTGCAAAGCCTCTATCCGGACGAGACGCCCATCAGTAACCGCTGCAGGCGTGAAACTATGACCAGACCCTGGCACCTTGACCTTCTCGCCGCGGTCGGCCGCCTGACGAACGATCTGAGCGAGTTCGTCTTCGGAACGCGGGGTTTCAATTGAGGTGGGGTGAGCAATCTCATTGCCTGCCCAGTTCTTCCATGTGGATGCCATGTGTATTTCCTAGCCCAAAATGACTGCTTTCAGCGTGTCCATCTTCACATTGATGCCCCGTGGCGACCTAGGGTGAGAACAAGCAATCTGACGGGAGCTCCTTATGACCACCACGCAAGTACCACTGGTTGATTACCTAGCATTGGGCGACAAGCCTCACCTCGTCGCTAATGAGTGCACTTCATGTGGAGCACGGTTCTTTGACCGTCGCAATGCATGTGCCTCATGCTTCGCTACAGAATTCAAAAAGGTCGACATTGCAACGGAGGGCGAGGTTCGTTCATTCACCATCGTGACGTTCGCAGCCCCTGGTGTTCCGGTCCCCTTCGTCGCTGCAATTGTCGACTGCGGCGGAACAAGCGTCCGCGCAAACGTCATTAACTGTGATCCGACACCAGAGAAGGTCACTCTTGGCATGAAGGTTCGCCTCGCCACCTATTCACTCGGCAACGACGACAACGGAGCAGAAGCCATCGGCTTCGGTTTCGAACCAATCGCATAAAGAACTACACAAGGAATATCGGAGAACACAATGGCATCAGACGACATCTACATCCTCGGCATCTACATGACGAAGTTCGGCAAGTATCCGGACAAGGACACAGTTGACCTTGCAGCAGAAGCTGTGATGGCAGCACTCGCCGACGGTGGCGTCACCATGAAGGACATGGGCATTATGGCAGCAGGTTGCCTGATGGGCCAGGGCGGAATCGGTCAGCAAATTCAGAAGCAAGTCGGTCAGACCGGTATTCCCGTCTACAACGTCTCTAATGCATGCGCTACGGGCGCTACAGCGCTTCGTACCGCAATCATGGCCATCAAGGCTGGCGAATGCGACATGGGCCTCGCTGTCGGCGTTGAAAAGCTCGCTGGAGTCGGACTTCTTGGAGCCAGCCCCGCATCGAAGGGTTCGGGCAAGGAGTGGAAGGCAACGGGCCGTTACGGATCCGTCGCAAATACCGATGGACTTATCGGCACCAACAACATGCCAGGAACGTTCGCTCAGGTCGGCATGGAATATGGCCACAAGTACGGCGGCGCAACATTTGAGCTCTTCGCAAAGATCTCAGAAAAGAACCATGCACACTCAACCCTGAATCCTCTTGCTGCTTACAACAAGCGCATGACACTTGATGAAATCATGAACGACATCATGATCGCGTACCCAAACACGCGTCCGATGTGTTCAGCAAACTGTGACGGTGCTGCTGCCGCAGTTGTTGTTAGCGGCAAGAAACTGAAGACACTTTCTCTTGAGCAGCAGCGTCGTGCCATCAAGGTGTCAGCTTCGATTCTCACGAGTGACCCATACCAAGAGGCTTGCCAAGTTCTCCCTGACGTCAACACCCTCACTCGCATTGCTGCAAAGCAGGCATACGAACAGGCAGGCGTCTCCCCTTCCGATCTCAACTTGGTGGAATTGCATGACTGCTTCGCCACCGCTGAATTGGTGCACTACGACAACCTCATGTTGTGCGAAGAAGGCGGCGCTGTTGACTTCTTTAACTCCGGTGCAACATGGCGCGATGGCAAAACACCAGTCAATGTCTCTGGTGGACTCGAATCAAAGGGACACCCCATTGCAGCGACCGGCATTGCAAACATCTGGGAAGTGTGCCATCACCTTCGCGGCGAGGCCGGTCCTCGTCAGATCGAAGGCGCCAAGGTAGGTCTTGCACACGTCATTGGTTTGGGCTCCGCATGCGGCGTTCACATCCTTGAGAAGTCGGCACTCTGAGCAATAGCGCGACTGCGCACGGCTACGTCGACTCGGCTTTTGAGCCGGTTCGCGACGCCTTTCTCAACAACTTCATTGAACACGCCGAAATTGGTGCGTC
>CALBSD010000130.1 GCA_937927625.1 uncultured Actinomycetes bacterium
CTCGGTGCTGAAGTTGTCGCTGCCTACGACGCACCATTCCCCAGCGATGAGTACACCGCTGGTTCGCGCATCTTCCCGTCCCTTGTTCCTACGAGCCCCGACAACCCCTCCTCCGTTGCCAACCGTGAAGCATGGAAAGTGCTGGAGGCTTGGACCAAGCCACTCCTCACCGCATTTAGCGATGGCGACCCCGTGACTGCTGGTGGCCACAGAATCTTCCAAAGAAGCGTCCCTGGGGCCCAAAATCAGCCCCATACGACGATTATTGGTGGTGGCCACTTCCTCCAAGAGGACTGTGCACCAGAACTATCAGCGGTCATAAACGACTTCATCGCCTCCACCCCCTACTAGCCCAACTAGCGTGGGAGCCATGTCTGAAACCCGCACCATTGCCCCCGCCGAAGGAAAGCTCGGTGTTCTCACCGTCGGTCTCGGCGCTGTGGCATCCACCCTCATCGCAGGCGTTGAACTCGCCAAGCGTGGACAGGGACAACCAATTGGCTCCATGACCCAGATGGGCACCATCCGTTTGGGCAAGCGCACTGAAAAGCGCACCCCACTCGTGAAGGACTTCGTTCCCCTCGCTCGCCTCGACGACATCGTCTGGGGCGCATGGGACGTCTTCCCTGACGACGCATACGTTGCTGCATCGCGCGCTGGCGTTCTCGAACAGGGCAAGCACATCGAAGCCATCTCTGATGTCCTTCGCGACATCCGCCCAATGAAGGCTGCATTCGAGCGCAAGTACGCACGCAACCTTGATGGCGAACACATCATGGCAACCACCAGCAAGCGTGAAATGTTGAACGGCATCCGTGCCGACATCAACCGCTTCCGTGATGAGAAGAAGGTTGACCGTCTCGTCATGATCTGGTGTGCAAGCACCGAAATCTTCATCGAGCCAGGCGCAGAGCACGAAACAGTCGAAGCATTTGAGAAGGCAATTGATGCCAACTCTGATGTCGTCGCACCATCGATGTTGTACGCATACGCAGCAATCCTTGAAGGCGTTCCTTTCGCGAACGGTTCACCAAACCTTGCTGTTGACATGCCATTCCTTCGTGACATGGCCACCGAAAAGGGTGTCGCTATTTCCGGTAAGGACTTCAAGACGGGTCAGACCCTCATGAAGACAGTTCTTGCACCAATGCTGAAGGCTCGTCAGCTTGGCCTTGCTGGTTGGTACTCCACCAACATCTTGGGCAACCGTGACGGTGAAGTTCTTGACGCACCAGAAAACTTCAAGACAAAAGAAGAGTCAAAGCTCGGCGTTCTTGAAGACATTCTCGATCCAAGTAATAACCCTGACCTCTACGGCAATGTGTTCCACAAGGTAAGTATCAACTACTACCCACCACGTGGCGACAACAAAGAAGGCTGGGACAACATCGACATCTTCGGCTGGATGGGTTATCCCATGCAGATCAAAGTCGACTTCTTGTGCCGCGACAGCATCCTTGCTGCACCGCTCGCACTTGACCTCATTCTTTATTCCGACCTTGCACAGCGTGCGGGCCTTGGCGGTATCCAGGAATGGTTGTCGTTCTATTACAAGAGCCCACAGGTTGCACCTGGCCTTCATGCAGAACACGACTTGTTCGTACAGCTTGAGAAGTTGCACAACACATTGCGTTGGATCATGAACGAAGACCAGATCACGCATCTTGGTCGCGAGTACTACGACGACCCTTCCTGATCAAGCAATGAATCGCGTTGCGCTTCGTGCACTTGGGCTTGACCTGTTGTGCGTGCTTGCTATGGCCATCATTGGCACCAACAATCACAAAACAGATACCGGTATTTCTGGGATTCTCTTTGTGGCTGCACCATTTCTGATTGCCACGACTCTCTCACGTGTTCTCATGCGTGTGAACAAGAAGGACGAAACGACTGTCGTTGACGGTGTCACCGTTGTTCTCTTCACCGTGGCAATCGGAATGATCCTGCGTCGATTCGCTTTTGATCGCGGCACTGCAACTGCATTCGTGATTGTGGCAACCGTGTTCCTCGGAAGCACGATGCTCGG
The DNA here is from genome assembly GCA_937927625.1 of uncultured Actinomycetes bacterium. GTDB lineage: Bacteria > Actinomycetota > Acidimicrobiia > Acidimicrobiales > Ilumatobacteraceae > UBA2093. The sequence continues at coordinate 2,027 of CALBSD010000130.1, forward strand.
TTGGCGTGGCCTGATGGCGCGCCGTTCAGCAGCCAAGTAACTACTGAATTTGTTGGCGCACTGGATTTGAAAAAGCGCTTCCGATTGGAGGCATCAAAGCAATCAACACTGCCCCGAATGCAATGTCGTAAATAACTGATCCAACTGAAGGCTGGAAGAAGCTGCGTAAATATGATTCAGCTAATCCCCACTGAACAATCATCGCACCAAAAGTTGACACGTGTAACACGAGCAATGATCCCGCACCAAGTACTCGGGATTGTTCATCAGACAGAATTGTCATCAATAACGCAGTCAAAACAAAAATTGAGAACGGCAGTACTAGAACGCGAACCCATGTGTGGCCGTACACATCGCCCATAATTCCACCATGAGTCAATGACAGGGAACGACTAAAAATGTGGCTCAATACAAGGAGAACAATTGAGCTAATTGCAATTGCCTGAAATTTCTTATTGAAATTTTTGAAAATATTTGGAAGTGATTTCAACTTCGGAAGAATTGCCAAGATTCCTGGGACGCTCCCGAGAAGACAGGCCAAAGTGGCAATGAGAAATACGCCCTTTCTCCACAGAGCATCAGGCCAAGCGTTATCAAGAATCTGGGACACGTAGTCGATTCCCTTTAGCGAGATAGCTAAGGCTCCAACACGCAGGAGAACATCTCCCCGGGAATCCTGAGATTTGGTGACTCTCTGGAACAAACCGATGCCCACTGGAGTGATTGAACCCAAAGCGGCGACCAGCATTGCGAGTGCCCATTTCCAGAAAAATCTGTCAGTAATTTCACCATCTGAAATTACGTAACCGATCACATATTGAAGGAATATAATCACTATCCCGGCTGCGGCAGCGATGCCACTAAAAAGTTCAATTTGAGCCAACGGCAATGGCAACGCGTTCATCCAAGAAGGCGTTGCGACCGTTGAGATGGACTGAGCCTGTCTGAACCCTTCAGGAACTTCACCCTGAAATCGTGCAGTACCGCAATCACCGCACCATCGGTCACCCTCAGTAAAAGCTCCACCGCAGTTTGTACAAAAAGCTGACATATCAGTATCCGGAATTTGATGCGCCAGCGGCCGCAATTAACCAGAAAAGACCGATTGCACAACTGATGTAGCCAATGATGAGTCCCGCAGTGGCAAGCCCTCGCCCGCCTTCGCCCGTCTTATTGATTTGGCTAATTGCAATATGACCGAAAACGACACCGAGTGGGGCACAACAAATAAGCGAAACGATTAAAGATGCAATCGCCATGCTGTTCGTCTTCACCGCTACCGGGACAAATTGCGGAACGCCAAATTGCTGCTGATATTGCGGAGGTTGGTACTGAGGTTGTTGATACTGGGGTTGCTGAAATTGCTGAGGTGGCGGAGTGTTGGCCGCACCAGTTCGTTGTCCGCAGCCACCGCAATAGCTACCCGTACCTTTTTCATGCCCGCAGTTACTGCACAGTGCCATTTTGCCCCCCTCAAATTAAGTATCTAAGTCAGCTTCCTCGAGCCCGAATTAGCTGTAAGACCAGATTGGCAAAGGCTAGATGTATCGGGAGCAATACCACAAGAGAAGACGCCCATTTTTTTTGAATAATCCATGCCCATCGACCCGCCAATGCCAAAACCACAATCGATAGCACGAACAACATCGCCGTTGGTTGATTCTGAAATGCAACTAACGGACCGTGCCTCAACAGGTCAATACACGCTCTCCCGCAGCCACAGCCAGGGCAGGCCAACCCGACTGACCTCATCGGACATTCAAAACCGACTGCTCGATAAATGACTGTGGCAGCAGATCCTCCCACCAGAACATAACTTGCGATCCGCGACGAAAACCGAGAATCAATTGCAGAGATACCCACCATTACTTTTTCTCTGCAAGAGTCGTCGTCGTTGACTTTGACGAACCGTCCAGGTTCAAGCCAATCTTTTTCGCAAATGCAGTAGCCGTCTTGCTTGTTGCCATTAATGAGAACGAACCACCGATACCGACACATGTGTCCTTATCGTTAACTACACCGTCACCATTTGTATCTGCGGCTTTCCTGCAATCTGTACCACGGCCATCGGATGTTTGGCTCAACATGGTGGGGACTCCGATTAAACGATTCTTTGAATCCAAGGCGGCTCCCCCGCTGTTCCCTCCGGAAATTGCAGCATCCGTTTTTATCCACTCCACTCCGTATTCAAACGCAAATCCAGAGATGATTCCCTTTGACACCGTGACCGAGTCGCCACCAATTGCCGGAAAACCAACTACAACAATGTCCTGGCCAACTGTGTTTGTTGTTGTTAATTCCAATGGCCTTAGTTTCGGTGCAGAGTTATTCATTGGTGTTAGCGAGAGGATTGCTAAGTCAATGTCCGCATCACTAATCAGAACTTCTCCGATGTAACTGTCAGTAGGCAACTCACCAGAATTTCTCACTGTCTGAATGCGAATTTCGTCAACGGTGCAATCCTTGTCGGATGAAACAACATGGTCATTAGTTAGTACATGAGTTCCATCGCCGATGACCGACCCAGATCCGCCAGCGCACGGTGCACCATTTTCATAAACAATGATGGAAACAATGGAATGAACAATCAGGTCATTAATTGTTCCGTCTGCTTTGGGAGCCGGCTGTTTGGATCCTTTGGGAAGATTTGTTGTTTGAGTTGAATTCTTTGTAGAGGAATTCGGACCACCAACTACAACTCCAGCAACTAGCAAGACTGCGACAATGATCGCGGGCCACCATACGGCTGGATTTCTCTTCACCCGCCATCTAAAGCTTTTCCAATAATTGGCCAATGAAGAACGAAAACTTTTCTTCGGATTCGGCACTTGGTATCCAGTTCCTAAGGATGAGTTGCCCCACGATCCTGACGGAGCTGGTGGTGGTACTTGCCCTGCAGGCTGACCACTCATTGGAATTACTGGACGATCACCCATGTTGAAACACTACGAACAAACTAGAAGTAACTATCAATCGCGCATTTGAATGACCGGACGTGGGCCACGTGGGATTTCTTTCGAATAGTCCGGTGCCGGCCGAGAGATTTTGCCACTATTGTCAATAGCGATGGCAGGGCGACCACTAAAGGCAACTGCTTGTTTCAAATTGTCAACCCATTCCTGTGCAGTGGGACGTGGCCCTGTTCCGACAGACCGTTCAATCAGTGAACGCACAACTTCTGGGACACCATCAGTCACTGAAGGGATGGGCTTATTCCCAGCCAAAGGACGGTCAGTCGTTGCCGCCCAAATGGCCCGATAAGCAGCAAGACCTAATTTGTAGATATCGCTCTGAATTGTTGTGAGCGGAGTTGTCAGTGAAGGGTCTTCCCAATCTGGTGATTGCTTAGGAGGGGAAACACCGACCTTTCCTTCGGGATGAAAGCTGTCGCAGTCAATAATCATCACACGAAGCGATGGCGCATCGGTCCACAACAAGTTACGTCCGGACATATCCCCAATCACGATGTTGTACTTATGGAGAATTGTCATTGTCTTACACAGATCGACGACGGCAGTAAATGCGCCAAATGGAGTAAGACGAGGAACTTCGCTATAGATGTTCTTGTTCGCCTCGTATTTCGAACGCATCGAGAGGTAGTTCCACTCACATGCGACATTTTTTGGATTTGCTCGAATTCCGTATTTACGAAAATACTGTTGACCGATGAGCGGCATCAGAAAGCCTTTCATCTTGTTGCCATCGATCACCATTGTTTGCGGCCACGTTGTGCGATCAGCTAACCAGGTCTGTTCATCAGGAGTCATTTGCTGAAGCAAATTCATCAGCTCTTCCAGCGCAGAACGGCTCGGCGTGTGTCCGGGAAATTCGACAAATTCTTTGTACACCATGCCCGGCATTGATCGAATCGTGAACACACGACCTTCGCCACCCTTACCAATTTCAGTGAGTTCACCTGGTCGAGCAATCTGTGAATATGCAATCGCTGACATAACTGTCGCTACCTCATGCTGGCCAGAAAGCGACCGCGGTGCGGTCGTCATCAGCAGTGGGCAAGTCAAAATTCAATTGATTAAGGAATGAAAGTATTCCCACTGGAGAATTCCAACGAGTTGAGAGATAACTCCCCAATGCCAAGGTCATTCCATTTCGAAGAATGAAGTTGCCGACGCCATCACTCGTCATCAGCACACATTCACCTTGCTTCAAGGAATCATCCACAAGCGCACACTCAGTGTGACGTGGAAATGCATGTGTCTTTGTGTCGAGAATGTCTCCACTGTCGAGATCAGGTGGACTGACTTTCCGCCATTCTCCGTCCGACAAATTAAAGACTGGGCTGTCGCCCACATTCCCAGCGACGATGCTGTGAACCCCATTGTCATCTGGTTCAGCGCAGACCACTGTCAAAGTAACGGTGCACCCAAGAGCCACGGGATCAACCGTCGAAGGGTCAACCTGAGGAGCCCCGTACTCGGCTGGTTTCCAAGTCATCAAAGTCTCTGCTTGAGTCGCTAGTGAACTATCGACAATCTGCTGAAGAGTTTTGGAGTTGACGTCAGCAAGTGCACTGATTCCTTCAGCCACATCTCGTGCGAGTGAAGTGGATGTGCGCCGTGCGCCGTACCAAGAATATGGAGCACTGCTGAGTCCGTCACAGACCACTGACACCACGTACTTCGTCCCAACGGAAGACACGGCACAGAATGTTGAGAACCAGTCTTCGTTCTGACCTGCAGCGCCCGTTGCACGGTCCGGCACTTGATGCTTGAAGCCACGCAACGTTCCGCCGATGGAAGCAATCTTTCCGAACGTTCCAGCATCACAATGAACATCTCCCGCATATCCATTCATCGAAAGACCATGCCATGGGCGATCAGTCTTTGACCATGGAGTCTTGAATGCTGTGGAAGGCTCTCTGCCAATGATTGGCTGCACGACATTCTCTGTCGTTTCAACTGTGATGGATTCAGTCTCTGCTGCCGGAGGGGCAGTGGTAACCGGCAGTTCTTCACGAACTTTGTTTCCTGGTTCAGCAGAAGCAGCATCAGGAATGTCAGCACTCGGATCAGGTACAACGGTCACGACAGAAGGTGCTACCGATTGAGAACCTTGCTTAGCTAACGCCTCTGCTTCTTTCTTGGCCTTCAGCCGCGCTTGTTCTTCCTCGTGACGCCTTACGCCTTCGGCGAGTTCGGCTATCTCAGCATCACGATTTTTCTTCGCCTCAAGAAACTTTTTTGTTTTTTCAGATTCTTTTCGATCTTCACGCTCGAGTCGTTCTAAACGCCGGAGATTTTCTTCATATTCAGCGTCAAGCTCATCTTGATCAATGAAGACAGCCTTATTGTCCTTGTCTTGCTTACGCCCGAACATTGTTTCCCCTTACATTGGCTCCAACGCGACAGCCGTTGTACCTGTGGGAGCAGATGGAACAACAAACGTCGGCGTTGAAGACCCGGAAGAGTCCATGATCGAACGGGTCAGCGAGCGCATAATTTCTGAAAGCGAATCAGCAGGTGCGACTCCGTTGTCACCAATAAATGCGCCAACAGTTCCGATCTTGCCGATGGTCACCGCATTGGCTCCGTGGACACCGAACGCAATGATGTTCGGGAACTGTCGGAATGTGGCCTTGTCCATCAAGGAACGATATGAGTTTTCCCATGCCGGATCATCGGTTGGCTCACCGTCGGTAATGAAGAACACAGCTGGACGGAAAACCTCATAGCCCTGGGACTTGAGGTTTGCAATGTCGCGAACGATGACCTGCTTGAGGAGATCAAAAACTGAGCCATAGTTCGTGACTCCGCGAGCCTGCATGCCGGGCATTGCGACAACGTCGCTCAACTTAGTGAGAGACATTAATTCTTCTGCTGTATCGGAGAAAGTAATGAGACCAATACGGCACTTGTCGGAGACCAAAGGGTCAGCCGCGATTTCTGCGTGAAGGTCTGGCAGTGCCTGGTTAATTGCTGCAATTCCACCAATTGGTTCCATCGAACCAGACTCGTCACAAACGATATAGAACGGCAGAATTTGTTCGCCTGTAGGCATTTCAACATTTGACATTGTGTGTCCCTCCCATTTAGGTAAATCAGGACTGTATCCGAGATTGGACCCTTTACTTTCAAGCGGAGCGGAATGAAGAAGACCTGAGTTTCATGTTGAAACAGAAAAAACCAGGATTCTCCATTTTCCTTCTGTTACATCAGGTCAATAGAGAAATGATTCGGATTCGATGACCAAATCATTTATGGCTCGGATGGGAATGGAATAAGGGGATCAGAGCGGGTCAATGACTGAAAGATTTCTGACAATGCATCAGCCGGGCGTACGCCGTTGCCGCCGATGAATGCACCGATGGTGCCAATCTTGCTGATTGTGACTGGATCGGCGCCACTAACACCGAATGCAATGATGTTCGGGAACTGACGGAAAGTGGCCTTGTTCATCAATAGACGGTAAGAGTCTTCCCATTCTGGGTCGTCTGTTGGTTGTCCACTGGTAATGAAGAAAACACAAGGACGAAACACCGCGACACCATAGAACTTGAAATCCTGGATGTCACGTTCTATGACCTTGCGCAGCAAGGCAAAGACAGGGCCATATTTGTTGGTTCCCCTAGCTTGCATCCCTGGCATGGCCACAACGTCGCTCACTTTCGTTAACTGCATCAATTCCACTGCAGTATCCGCAAATGTGATCAGCGAAATCAAACACCTATCTGCAACTAGCGGATCAGATGCAATCTCGGCATGGATGTCGGGAAGTGCATGATTTAGGGCGGTAATTCCACCGATTGGCCCCATTGATTCCGATTCATCGCAGACGATGTAAAACGGCAACACACCATCACCACGGAATTCACTGAAGTTCCTCCGCATAGGAATGAGTGGGCGCCCCCGAGAAGAACTCATTTAGTTAGTCGGGCTTCTTGATCTGGATCACCGGACGAGCAGTTGGCGCTGGCGCTTGTTGCGTTGGCTGTTGTGGAGCTGCACCAGGCTGACGCGGGGCAACTGGTTGCATCTGCACACTCTGTCGCGCTGCAGGCTGCTGAGGCTGCGGAGCCGGTTGCCATGGCTGTTGCTGCAATCCCCCCTGTTGCTGCTGACCGAGACCGAAGTTCGGCATTCCACTTGACTTACCGGCGATGTAACGCAATTGCGTATTTCCTACGACAAACACATCACCGCTATTGAGTACGCCTCCTGTGGTTGATTGTCCATTCACCGAGATCGGTGCTGCATTACCAACGCACTGAAATGCAAGGGACTTCCCTTGCTTTGTTAGACGAAGGTGATGTTCAGAAATACCCGCATCGCCTTTAACGGTGATACCGACATTTCCCGCACAACCCAAGATGGTTGATTGATCAAAGAGCGAGAAGCGGATGGGAGCGCCTTCACGCATAACTTGCTCAATGAACGACGACACCGTGACCATGTCGATGAACCCAACGGCGAGTCCCATCAAGGCTCCAATCAAAGTGATTCCCACAAATCGAGAGCCAAACCCGGATCCAACTATGCGACCTACTGTGTTAAATGCAAGTCCGCCAACGAACCCGCCTACCAAACCACCAAGTGCACAGTTTCGAACTCGGACCAATGAACGGAAACCAGCGCCGACCGCGGCCCCACCAAGCCCACCTGCAACCGCCCAGCCAATAGCGCGGGGAATCTCATTCGGCAATCCACCATCAGACATCGGCCCATAAATGGACTGTGCGATTACACCGGCAAAAAACCCTCCAATAAGTGAAGCCGGAATGGCCAAAAGCGCTGCTCGGCTTGATTTTTCCGGGTTACGTTCAGCGACGCCCTGGCTCACACTCATCGCTGCCCCAATACCGAGTAGCGCAAGAGAAAACCAAACCCCCGTTGACCCAGTGAGACTGTCTGCCAAGAAACGACTGTTGTCACCACCTTGAATGACCTCGGAGAGAATTGCCCCAATCATTCCTCCAACAAGACCTGCAAGCCCAAGCACAACCAGACCGTTGCTTAAAAGGTTCTGAACAGTTGGATTCGGTTGCTTAACAGGCGGTTGAGACTGATACGGAATATTTTGGTCATTCATCATTTGGACAATAACATCAGTCCGTCTTTGGCAAATAGGGGGTGAGGCTCAATGACAGATATTGCTAACGCATCTCAAATTGACGATGATGCAGATGTCTCCTCCACTCCATCTCATGTTGATACAACGCCCGTTGGTTTCGACATGGTGAACCCAATTATTCCTGGGCCACTGAAAGAGAAACTGGGAACCGGCGGTTTTGGGATTGTCTACAAGGACCCACGCAACCCAGACCAGCGCTGCGTCAAGCAATACAAGAACGTAGCCATCGGCGAAGAAGCCGATCGATTGATGCGATTCGCAGCGGTCGACCAATGGGCACGACCTTCAGATGCAGAGTTGATGAAGTCCTCATTCGCATGGCCACTTGAGGTTTTTGGCGAGGTCGGTCGTATCCAGGCGTTCACTATGGATACCGCCCCAGAGGACGCGCACTTTGAATTGCGCATGAAAAACGGCAATAAATACCGAAAGCTCTTGCAGCTTGACTTTTTGATTGACGCAACTTATTTCAACTCAAATGCGATTGATTCAAGTAGTGCGGTTGTTTTCTCACTACAAGATCGAATTGAACTTGCAATCAACATTTGTGATTCCATCATGGCGCTGCATCGCTATGGACTCGTCTATCAAGACGTCTCAAGTAAGAACATTGTCGCACGCAAAGGTTCTCCCAGAAGTTGCTTCATTCTTGATGCTGACTCGATCACGACTCCGGCTGGCGCAATTGCAAAACCAATTGGGTCTCCCACTTGGGAAGTACCCGCCGGACTAGATCCTTTTGCAATCGATCGCGCGCGACTCGCGCTTCTCGTCCTACGACTCATCGTGCAAGGTCATAGTGTGCGCCCTGAAACTGGCTGTCCTGAATTAGTTCGACGTGGCTATCACGGACTTTCCACTGCCTTAAAGACTGCCTTCGAGACCGGCGAAGCTCACAGCACAGAATCAATGGTCCGGGAACTTCGTTTGCTTCGAGATGAACAGCATTCCTCCGCAGCTTTTGCTCGTGCCGTCAAAAGCGGAAATGCACGAAAAATTGTTCGCGAAGGGGTTGCGCTTACGGCAGTCAATGACATCAATGTTCTTGCAGCTGCACGGCTCCACGTCGATCGTGAAGAAGCTCTAGAAAAGGCCGAGATCCGAGAACAGCGCAAGCTTCTGCAATCAATACGTAACCAGAACGCATTCACTATTGACGTCCTTGCGAGTGTTGGCGTGATGCCACTCCCCCGCACTCCTGATGATTTGCATGAATTGGCTTTCAACTCGTATTTCGCCGATATTGCGTTACACCTTGTGAGGACAGGGTTGCCCAGCCTCATGGGAGATCCCCTCATCGAATCAATTGCAGACCGAGCCGTTGTCGAAGCGGAATCAGGAAGAATCTCCTCTCGAACATCTCCTGGGAAAGGCACACTGCGAATTGAGTGGCCATCGACTGATTTCATCTCAGCAGCGGAGATTCGCCTCTTAGTCGGCGGCGTGCAGCAGAGCATCGAGATGGTCAAACGTGCGCCTTCTGACATTGCAATGGAACGAGAAATCAGAGCTCAAAATGGCGGGACTGTAACTGCTCAAGTTCGTTTTGGAATCACCACGCTTCAAGGCGAAATGTTGATGCAGAAATACACTGCACTTGAGTTAGACGTAATTGTTCCGGAAATTCCCCAACCTCAACAGACTCGCACCGGTGGTGCAGTACCGATGATTGACTTAGTCGATCCCATTGAGGAAGCTCGACTTGCGGAAATTGCACGACTAGCAGCACGCAAAAAGAAGCGCAACCAAATTCTTATGGCTATCGGCGGGGCGTTCATCGCTTTACTAGGAATTTTCCTCTACTCGAAATTCTCCGGACCTGACTCAATCCATTATCAGACGCCTCGAGATTTCGAGACACCCTCGACTCCATTGAGTCGATACCCCAAACTCGCACCAGCAACTGCGGCTCAATTCCGACTTGTTGAAAGTCCAACCACTTCAGTTGCAACAACTATTCCGGCCGCAACGACCCTCCCCAACACCGCGACAACAACTATCGCCCCTACGACAGTCAAACCATAAGAACTCCAAGGAAATGAGTAACCAATGAAACTGTGCCCACTCAAGCATCAAAATGCCGATGATTCGAAATTCTGCGAAGTCTGTGGAACAAAAATTCTCGACCCAATTGCTCCAACAGCATCACCTGATCCAACGCCATCTCAAGAGCCTGTAAGTCTCTCGTTGGATTCAATGAACGATGACGACGAAATTAAGGACGTTGACATTGTTCACACTGATGGCACATCCTTGGCTGCGGTTAGCGCGCCTTCTGATGACGAAAGTAATTCAGACGTCGACACAGATTCGGACGCAGACGATGCTCAGGACGCAGATGACGATGACGACACATCGGATGATACAGACGCAGACGATGCTCAAGACGCAGACGACGATGACAGCAATGATGATGATGAAGAAGAAGATGACGACGACGCGAACGCCGTTCCAGCGCCGGCATACCTAACTACATCAGCACCTGCAGTGACCACAGCTGTGGCCGAAATGAACACATGGGCGAAGCAGTGGGAAGTTACCAAGGATCCATTCGTTAAAGGTCTCAATGAGGCAATTCAGCAGAACAATGACCTCGGAATGTGGTCATCACTCGACCCCACCCAACTTCTGCCTGACATGCCGGATCAGACCACGATTTTCCATCGAATCGGCAACACCATGGCGATTTTGAGAAACATCTTCGTGTTCCTCCCCGTGGCACTCACTTGGCAGGCAATCGCCAAAGCCACCGATGCTTACACTAAGTGGTTCCCAGCTACTGACCCAGCCCTGAAGAACACCGAGAAGAACTTTCTTGACTTCTGGGCGAATGGTTACGGAGCCCTTGATAAGAAATACACCCTTCCTCATATCGGAATTCTTGACTTCTGGATCATCATTGGAATCGTTGTCGTCTCTCTGGTCTCAAGCATTCTGATTTCTCGAGGCGACAAGGCGAATGAGGATTTGCGCCAAGTTTTTGAGGGTGAACGTCTGACAGTTGCAATCCGCATTCGACGTGCGCTTCATGGGAAACGTGAAGCAAGCCCCGAGAGCATCGCTTCAAGCCTTGCTGACGCACTTGCCGATCTCAACCAGACCACACGTGACATGGCCGAAGTAGCTGCACGTCTTGAGGCTTCAACATCTGGAGTCATGTCTCTGACACCACAAATTGAGAAGTTGAATGATCATGCGGGGACCTTTGCAATGCAAACTTCCACTGCGATTGCTCAGGCTGTGCAGCAACTTGTTGCCTCTGTGGACTCATTGAATGGAAGTGTGTCAAACAACATCACGAATGCATTCCAGACAGCTGTCAGTAGCTTGCAGGAAGTGGGCGAGGAAATGAAGCGTCATGCCACAAGTGTTGAGTACGGCACCAAGCTGCTAAAGGACGACATTGAGGCAATCCGCAAGGGACTTCGTCGGTAAATACGATGCGCAAGACCTCTCGCACTTCAAAGAAAAAAAACAAGATCCCCGAGAATCTCAGCGATCTTGCGGCCTGGCTATATACGGACCTTCTACTTGGCTTGGCGGTCGCATTTGTCGGTGCAGGTGCATTCATGGTGGCAAACCCGAGCTACAAGGATCCAAGTAAAGGCAACGTTGTCATCCTCACATATCAATTGAGTTGTGATGCTCTGGAAATCCCCGTGACACAATCAACCAGCTCAGCAGAGCTTCAGTCCACTTTGATGTCAGCAATTGATAATCGAGGAAAACAAAAAGGATGGACCGAAGTCAAGCCTGGAGTTATCAACCTCTTTGGAGGAGGATCCTCTAACTCGATCGGCACGAATAACGCTAGAAAATACAAAGCGCGTGTCACCGACAAGACGCCAATTTTGGACAATGCAGAAATTCTGACTTACGCCGACAACAATCTCTCAACCTCGCAATTGAAAATGCGTATTTACCTCGTCTACAAGGGTGATGAGAAAGACAATGGTTGCCAGTAAGTCAATCTATTTTTGAGGCTTCATCGGAATTGTCGGACGAACTGGCTTTGGCAATTCTGAAGTATCCACCACTGCCCTCTTCGCAACTGCCGGCATCACAAGATGAGGTCGGTGCTCGGTCATCGTTTGAGGTTTATCTGTGCGCTTCACTACTGGGCGCATAGGAATGGGATCAGGGCGAGTCGGAGCTGACGGTTGAGGTGTTTGCTTTGGTGTAGTGGCGGGAATTGGAATCGAAGTTGGTCGCGGCACTGCGAAAGGGTTTTGCGGTGCGATTGGGTTAGCCGGTGGTGCGACTAGCTGTTTGGTAGATGCTGTGGATGTTGACCCAGCACTTGGTCGCCAACCAGTCAAACTGCAGCACAGGGGCACTATTCCACCCGCTTTGTGCATTTCTGGCAACATTTTTCGGTACCCATTGCCATAAATCGGATTTCGATTGCGCTCCATCCGGTCCAATAACTTTGTGCTTCTGGCATCCCCAAGAAATCGCAACATCTCACTTGAAACAACTTCACAGAATCCTTCAACCACTAAGTCTTCTTTCGGCAATTTGGGATGAAGTTGAAAACTATGGGGATCAAAAAGAAGCAAGACGTGGGCATATTCATGCGCTAACAGTTGAATCAACGAAGCGCGTGGAATCAGGCCAACGGTTGAAATTTCTGAAGACCCAATTACTCCAGTCCATTTAGATTCGGTCGAACCAAGCGTCCCACCAGAAGGCGGAGGAAGGGTCAGACCCCCGTAGATAATCGGCACATCTTGCAATTTGTGTTGTCCCACAACATATGACAACCAATTCATTACCGTTTCTGCGCAATCAGCTACGCTGGCATCGTCAATAACTACTTCACTCCAGCATTCACCACATGCATGCATGCCCTGGTCAATCTTCAATTTTCTATGCGAGCCGCACCACAAGCAGCCCTCAACTTTTGAATGTGCCGTGCAATATTCTTCACCCAATTCATTTCGAACGAAGGTGTTGCCCAAACTTTTGTCGCACATCACACATAACGAACCCATAAGTCTTTTCTATCTTCTCTTCAATCAGAATTGCTAGTCGGCGAACAAAGGCAAGAACGTGTGGATGTCCTTGCATGCGGTCACTGCCTTCTGGAAAGTGTCGATGTGCAACTTCACATGCTCCACCCCTTCTGCAGGGAACTCCACGACCAAGCGCACTTCGTTCTCACGCAATGACAAGCGAGCACCGACTAGCACCTCATTCATGCGGTTGATCTCGTTGTAGACATTCAGAGTTTCCGGAACGTCCTCAGCAACGATGTATGTGAAGCGCACCGTTTCAGAGTCATCGTGCATTGCATGGATTGACGCATAGCAATCGGTTTCACCCAACTTGAATTCAATGAATGGCGGCAACTGCTCACTGTCGTGATCTGCCACTGCCATGCCCGCCTTCTTCAGATTGCGTACAAGCTTCACGTGCCACCGCGCGAGATATTCCGGGTACAACGGCATACGTGCACCCCAGTTGTCACCGACGAAATACGCGTATTCAGCGTCCTTGCCGTCAACGAAAATCTTGACGCCGTTGTCTTTATCTTTCACTCGTACAACGTTTGCGACGGGGTACGGAAAGAACGAAGTAGCAATGGTCCCTTGCGTGCGTGCCGACACCGCACCTGTAATGCGCTGCGCCCCGAAGCGGCGCCAGTCCACCGTCCATGCGAATTGATTGTCTTGAAGGACAATCGATGCGAACGGATACACGTTGACTTCACTCCAGTCGACACCACCAGGGTTCGCAAGGATGAAACTTGCGAACTGGGCCATGTCAGACATTGACACTTCGGCAACGGCAGGTCCATCCTCTTTCCCACTTGGACTTCCCAAATAGGGCAGGTCCTTTGCAGAGAACTTTGCATTCTCTGGATGATCAATGGAGATGTAACGACCACTATCAGAACGAGCGATGATGGTTCCTTCAACTTCGTTGCAGAAGATGTCTGCGCCATCGCCATCGCTCATCAGTTCCAGCAACAACTCAATGAAGATATGTGGAATGGGAAGAGCAAACGAAGGATCGTTGGGTTCGGCATCTGCAGTCACCCACGTGAGCATCATGCGGTCGCGGATAACCCACAGGCGCTTGCAGTTGTCAGTCTTCGTCAGCCAGACGTTTTGGTTAATGCCCGACTTCAGATTCAACGACTGTGTCACCACCAACACTTCCAGTACCTCGCGCAGCGTGACGCGAATCTGCCATTCAGAACGGTTTGTCTCGAACTGTGGAATCATTAATCACGCTCCACACGCACATGTGTGGTTGGCGTAAAGCGCACCTTTGCGGCGTCTCCCACAATTGCTGGCCCAAGGTTGAGCTGCGCATTGTGTGCATGGTGCTGGACGATCACTTCATCTGCTTCTTCGAGGATGCGATACACATCAATCAGACGCGATGACAACTGCCTTGCCTTGCCGATGGGAATTTGGGTGAACCCGATGAAGAACTCGCCCTCTTCAGTACGTGCCAGATAGACCCAAGTGGTGTCCTCACCCGGGCAAGGGCCAAAGACATCAGTGAAGTGACGATTCAAATCGCGAATCTTCGGCTCCAGGTCGAGAACAATCTTTTCGATTTCCTCGAATGACTGCGACGGATCAAACGGCTCGAAGCCGTCGCCAAAAGGGGAAGGTGAATGGGACATGTAGATACTCCTTGTTGAGGGATTTCGGTTTATTGGATGAGGAAAGTCCGAAAACTGAATCTCGGATAAGTCAGGCCGAGGCTTAGTTCTTGGACATTCGTCGAAGCCGAAATATGAGCATCTACATTCCTTTCTCTACGGGGCTTTCGCGGGGGGGGGTTTGATAGTTAATCATCTATTTAAGGTCAATGCAACCCTAAATAAAGACTCCGACAACTTCTGCTACAACTTTTGACTTCTCGACAAGATCAATCACAGCATTTGATGTGAGCTCTAATTCTTCTGCGGCGATATCGCGAATCGCAACCAAGTCAGTTTTATGACGCACCAATTTCACATTGGTCCACTGGTTATTCCAACCATTGATCTCTGATGCAATCTCCAGATTCCAAGGCGCATCGGTAAGCACCACAGAAGATATGCGGAAGTAATCATCTTGTCCGTCAATGCCCTTCACGATTTCCACTGAGACATCAGTGTCTTCATGATGGCAATTCACTATGGGGCTCCAACCAATGCGTTCATCTTGGTCGACATCAATCAGGTTCTCCGACAACGATTGCACGAGACGACCGCGATATTGATGCACAGTTTCAGTGCCCAGTTCAATACGAATACCCCATATTTCACCGTTCAAAAACGCGATATTGGGGGTCTCATCGCAGAAACAAAACTGCACCGTGTCTGTGCCATAACAATCGGAGAAGAAAAGTTCGCGTGGGAGCGCATTCGGATACGACGAAAAGTCATGAGGCTCGCTTCCACGTGCGGGAATCGTGACTGCAACCACTGGTCCATCGAAAACAGACCAATCGCGACGCGCTGTCAATTGATCGTTTGCAAATGAAAATTCAATGAACGGGAAGGGACCGGGAAGATCATCCATATCAGGCGAAATGGGAAGCATGTCTAATGCACGACCGAGGTGTGCCAACTCTTTGGTTTCAACCGAGAACTGCGAAGTTGCGTTGAAGGAGACATCCATTGCCTTCTTCCCCTGGACGGGAAGGTCAAGGTCAATGCGTGTTTCACCATTGAGAATAGACAACTGGCTCGTAGTGAAATCAACGTCAATTGTCGTGTCTGACGCGAACTCGAACAGTTCATTAATGAATTCCAGAACATTGATTGTTAACGAGAGATGACCCTCTGTTGGTCCACCATCTGCGGGGAACTCTTTGAACCCGATGATGTTTTGTTCACGAACCAACCAGCGGCGTGTCGTTGTACCGAATTGCAATTGAAAGCGGTACCCCATGAAGGGTTCAGGGGCGTAGCGAATGGCCATCTGCAAAACGCTCTTTGCCTCTTCATGTGAAATGGAGAAGGTGAACTTCTCGGGAAGTCCAGCGGGATTGGTGGCACCTGTAATAGAGGAAGAATCAGACATTGGATTCGCATCCTCGCAAAAGGGTGCGACAGGGTTCCCAGCCCAATCGGGGTAAGGGTTTCCTCAGAATCCAGGCGCTGAAACACCCACGAGTTTCAGATGACTATGCAGTGGGGTTTGTGATGGCGCCAGTCTCAGCACCTTGCACCAGCTTTGCAAACTTGGCTAGAACACCCGTGGTGTAGCGCGGCGGGTTGGGCTTCCATCCCACCTTGCGCTTCTCCAGTTCTGCAGCATCGACAAGAACATCGAGGGCCTTGCTTGGTACGTCGATACGAATGCGATCACCTTCATTGACGAACGCGATTGGACCACCATCAACTGCTTCTGGTGCAACGTGACCAATGCAGAAGCCCCATGTGCCACCAGAGAAACGACCATCAGTAATGAGCGCAACGGTGGAGCCCATGCCGGCACCCTTCAGTGCACCAGTAATTGCGAGCATTTCTCGCATACCGGGGCCACCCTTCGGGCCTTCGTAACGAATAACTATGACATCGCCGTGATTAATTTTCCCGGTCATGATTGCGTCCATCGCGCCGTCTTCACCGTCGAACACTCGCGCAGGACCTTCAAACTGCAACTGGTCTTTTGTCAGACCAGCAACCTTCACAACGCTGCCCTTTGGAGCAAGCGTTCCACTAAGGATGTTGATACCACCTTCTGCGTGAATCGGATCATTCAGTGGATGTACGACATCACCGTCAGGCTGTGGCGGATTGATGTCTGCCAAGTTCTCGGCCATTGTCTTGCCAGTGCATGTCAATACGTCGCCGTGCAACAAACCTGCGTCAAGAAGGTGCTTCAGAACAACGGGAACACCACCAATGCGGTGCATATCGGACATGTGGTATTTGCCGCCAGGCTTGGTGTCAGCAATGTGTGGCACCTTGTCAGCAATACGGTTGAAGTCTTCCAACTTCAAATCAACGCCAGCTTCGTTGGCAATCGCAAGTAGGTGCAACACAGCGTTTGTACTGCCGCCCAAAGCGTTTGTAACAGCAATTGCATTCTCAAATGCCTTCTTCGTCATGATGTCGCGTGGGCGAATGCCAAGACGCAACATGTTGACAACCGCCGCACCAGCAAGTTCTGCGTCTCCTTCGCGTGAACGATCAATTGCAGGTGCCGATGCAGTGCCAGGAAGGCTCATGCCGAGTGCTTCTGCAATAGAAGACATTGTGTTTGCAGTGAACATGCCACCACATGCGCCTTCACCAGGGCACGCAGACTTTTCAATCTCTGTGAGTTCTTCTTGCGACATTGTTCCGGCAGCAACTGCACCGATTGCTTCGAACACGGTGGTGATGTCAATGTTCTTGCCATCATGATGACCTGGCATTGTGGAGCCGTTGTACACGAACACGCTGGACACATTGAGACGTGCAGCAGCCATCAACATTGCGGGAATGCTCTTGTCACAACCAGCGAGACCAACGAAACCATCAAAGCGCTCACCGTGAATCACAGTTTCAACTGAGTCGGTAATGACTTCGCGTGACACGAGTGATGCACGCATGCCTTCGTGACCCATGCTGATGCCGTCAGAAACAGTGATGGTGCCGAACTCAAGTGCAACACCACCCGCCTCGCGCACACCCTTCTTCGCATGTTCTGCAAGACGGCGCAAAGACATGTTGCATGGTGTTACTTCGTTCCACGCAGAGGCAATACCCACCTGTGGCTTTTGCCAGTCATCATCCGTCAGACCGACCGCGCGCAACATGGCACGAGCAGCTGCCTTCTGATTGCCATCGGTGACGTCGCGGCTGCGAGGCTTGATGTCGATAGGAGTTCCGTCTGCGCTGAATGACATGTTGACCACGCTACTGCCCCGCCTTAAATGACCGAGGGGTAGACCTAGCTCTGAGCAGGTGATTTCGTGCGTGCGCCACGCAAGAACAAGACGCTCACGGGGACCAGATACGCGAAGTAAGCAATCAGACGAATGCGTTCCGTCTCGGCATGCCAGCCGAAGAAGCCCTTCATGAAGTCATAGAAGGTGCCGCTCGACCAGGTTCCGGATGTGATGGTCCATGCGTTCGAAATGAGCCATCCATCTTCGAATCCAAAGAATTCACGGAATTCGTGAAACGCCTTACCAACGAGTCCAGCTGCGAACAAGATGAGCAGGATTCCGGTGACATTGAAGAAAGTGCGCAAATTAATGCGATGTCCACCCAAGTAAAAGAGACGTCCAAGAACCGCGGCCACAACAAGTCCAATCAGTCCGCCGATGACAACACTGATGCCACTGGCGGATGCAGTTTCAGCCGAGAGAAGGAAGAGAACCGTCTCGAGGCCTTCGCGCAAAACTGCAACAAACGCAATGGCGATAATGGCTTTTGCTGTTGTTGCGGAATCGATTTGTGAGCGAAGTTCCTCGCCCATTGAACGCGAGTTCTTCCGCATCCAGAAGATCATCCACGTCAAGACCGACGCGGCCAAGATTGCGATGGAACCTTCAATGAACATCTCCGGCTTGCCCGTGAATTCGCCAACAAAGAGATGAAATGCAATTCCGCCAGCGACGCAAACAGCCGCTGCCAGTGCGGCACCACGCCACACTGATTGGATGTCCGCGCGGCGGTCACTCTTGACGAGATACGAAATAAGGATTGCAAGAACAATCGCAATTTCGAGGCCTTCACGAAGTGTGATGAGGAAGCTTGCGCCCATATCAGTATTCCTTGGGGGTTGTTAGGTGTACCTAATGACTTAAACAGATGTTAGGCACCCCTACCACTCGAATGCAACCCCCGTCAGCGGAATTTCTGGGGCCACCTACCGGCGATCGCGCTGAGCCCCAAAGCCGAAGAGGTTGCTCGCCACCTTGCGCATCTGGATCTCCTCAGAGCCTTCTGTGATGCGGTAGCGGCGGTGATGTCGATAGATGTGCTCAAAGGGCATGTGGCGGCTGTAGCCGACTCCCCCGCAGGTCTGCATTGCTCGGTCAGCAGCGTCGCATGCCAATCGATTTGCTCGGTAGTTGCACATCGCCACGAGATGCGTGACCTCCATGTGATGTTTGTGGTCCAGCATCCATGCCGTGTATCGAATCATCTGGCGCAACATCGCAGCTTCAGTATGAAGCTCAACCAACGGGAACTGAATTCCTTGGTTCGTACTCAGTTTCTTTCCCCATGTGATGCGCTCATTCGAATACTTCACAGCTTCATCAATGCAGTACTGCGCGGCACCCAGTGAACTTGCAGCCTGACGAATGCGATTCTCATGCACGAAATGTTGTGCGAGTGCAAGGCCTTCTTCCAGCGGACCAAAGACTGCGTCGGCACCGACACGCACATCAGTGAGACTCACCTCTGCATGGTCTGTTGGCATGTTGAATGTCCACCAGAAGAATTCCACTTTGAATCCAGGTGCATCGGTGGGAACGAGGAATGCGGTGATTCCCTTCGCGTCACCTTTGTTGCCACTAGTACGCGCGAAGATGATGTCGTGTGTGGCGTGGTGCAAACCACTGTTCCAACGCTTCATGCCGTTGATGACCCACTCATCGCCATCGCGATACGCAGTGGTTTCCAAGTACGTTGCATCACTGCCGTGATCAGGTTCAGTGAGACCAAATGCGAGGCGCTTTGTTCCTTCAAGGAAGCCGGGCATCCACTCTTTCTTCTGTTCGTCCGTACCGAAATCACGCATCATCAACACTGTGGGGAAGTTGCCAACGATGCTGCTCTCATTTTGCAAGTCATTATGAAGGCCAAGACCCTTTGCAGCGAGATGCTCTCGGATGACGGCCATCGTGAGATTGCTGGCGCTCTTGCCACCAAACTCTTCTGGCAATGCAAGACGTAGCCAACCGGCTTTGTCTGCGCGTGTTCGCATTTCACGCAACAGGGCTTCCCACTCTGCAGTGGGGACGCCATCGTTTTCGAAGTCAGTGCGGGACCATTCACGACGATGATCAAAGAAACGTTCGTTGTCGTCTTGCGCTTGTAAGGGTTTGATCTCAGCCTCAATAAAGGCATCAATTTCTTTCAGCATGTTGAGTGTCTCTTGCGGTACTGCGAAGTCCATAAGCGAACAGTACGTCCCCACGAAGACGCCTTAATCACCGAGAGGAATTAGCCCCGTCGCGACTGCATGATGGCGGA
>CALBSD010000131.1 GCA_937927625.1 uncultured Actinomycetes bacterium
GGCCGCGAAACCCTGTTGCCCCTTCTGCTTCTTCCGGTCGTGGCCCCTGTTCTCATTGGGGCAACCCGGGCCACCGAGGCCGCATTTGGCAGTGGCGGCACCAAGGTTTCCGAGGGCTGGCCCTGGATTGTGCTGCTCACGGTCTTTGCCGTGGTCTTCGCTGCCGTGGGTTCAGTCGCTTTCGGCCCCCTTGTTGACGAATGACCACCTGAGCCGATTCCCCTTGTCAAGGGTTGGCAGGTAAGACTTACAGCCGTGAATTCTGCAGTGACCACCCCCCGCGGAACCGGCACTCGTAACACCCGCATTCTCGGCGTGCTCACCATTGCCCTCATGGGCATCCTTGCGTTCTGCGGCCTTGTTGCTTCGGGCGAGGACATCAATCAGGGCAGCACTGTTCGCATTATGTATGTGCATGTGCCGTCCATCTGGGTGGCGTATCTCGCCTTCGGCATGACAGCCATCTGCTCGGGTATTTATCTCTCTGGTCGCAACCGTTCACTTATCTGGGATCGCTTCTCGGGTGCTGCTGGCGAAATCGGTGTGCTCTTCGTTGCAGTCTCATTGGTAACAGGCAGCTTGTGGGGCCGCCTTACGTGGGGCACGTACTGGGTGTGGGATGCACGTCTCACCAGCACCGCATTCCTCTTTATTACATACATCGGCTACTTGGCCGTGCGTCGCTTGGGCGGAACGCATCGTCAGCGTGCACGTCGCAGTGCCGTGTTGGCATTGCTCGCCATTCTTGAAATTCCTCTTGTGCACTTCAGTGTGAATGTGTGGCGCACGTTGCACCAGAAGGCTTCCGTTGCGGACCCCAACGCAAAGGTCGCACTTGATGGCCTCATGTTGTTCTCGTTGTTCCTTGGTCTCATCGCGTTCACCATGTTGTTTGCATGGTTGGTCATTCATCGTCAGCGTTCGTTGGCATTGGAAGATGCAGTTAGCAATCGCGGTCTTGATGCAGCAATCGAAGCACGTCGTGAAGAGGCAGCGAACTAATGGATCATGCAAGTTTCATCATCGGTAGCTGGGTGCTCACGTTTGCATCAGTTGCTGCATACGCCGTGTATGTCATTCGTCGTGGCCGTGAATTGTCGAAGAACGCCACCAGTGAGGAAATGCCGTGGACTTAACACCACGTACTGCTGGTGAATCTGGCACCGGTGCAAAGAAGAAGCGCAACTGGTTGCCCATTGCATTCATCGTTGTTGCGTTGTTGTCCGGCGGCGTTGTTGTTACAAAGTTCCTCACCAGCGCAATTGACTATTACTGCAATGTTGATGAGGTCGGAGTGCGCAGCGGTTGCAACGGTGATCGTCGTATTCGTGTGCAAGGAATTGTGAAGCAGCACTCCGTGAAGAGCGTTGATGGCTCCACCGAGTTCGACATGACATACAACGCAAAGACAATTCACGTTGTGTATCAAGGTGACCCAGGTGGCATCTTCCAAGAGTGCATTCCAGTGGTGGCACATGGTCGCGTCATCAGCAACACGTTCGAGAGCGATCGCATCGAAGTGAAGCACAGCAACCAGTACGTGGAAAAGAACAAGGGTCGACTCGCCGAAGCGAATAAAGAGGCAGCTGCATGCTCAGCGTCGGCGGGGTAGGCGGTCCTCTCGGTCGTGCCTCATTATTAGTGGGGCTGGTGGCTGCGGTGTTCGGCATGTTTGCCGCCATCTCAGGCACACGTCAGAACGACGTAAAAGTGTTGCGTTTGTTGCCTCGCTTTGCATTCCTCGCATGTGGCGGTGCAGTTGCTGCATTTGCATCCATGGAAATCGCACTCATCAATCGCGACTTCTCATTGGCGTACGTGCAAAAGGTGGGCAGCTGGAGCACGCCCGCGCTTTTCAACTTCACCGCAATCTGGAGCGCGCTCGAAGGTTCCATTTTGTTGTGGGTGCTCATTCTCACGTGCCTCACGGTGAGCATCGTGGTGAAGTACCGCAAGAAGTTGAACGACCCAATGGTGGGTTGGGCAATGGCAACGATGTTCTTCGTCACTATTTTCTTCTTCCTGCTCACACTCGGGCCTGCGAACCCATTCGGCGCTGGCAAGCCCGGCGTGTTGGATGGCCCTGGTCCGAACCCGTTGTTGCAAAATCACATCCTCGTGGTGTTCCACCCGCCAATTCTGTATCTCGGTTATGTCGGCATGACAGTGCCGTTTGCATTCGCTATCGGCGCACTCATCACGGGTCGCGTCGGCGAAGGCTGGTTGGTTGAGACACGTCGATGGGCTCTCATCTCGTGGGGATTCCTTACTCTCGGCATCATCTTGGGTTCCTGGTGGAGCTACGAAGTTCTTGGTTGGAGCGGCGTGTGGGCATGGGACCCTGTTGAGAACGCATCGTTCATTCCGTGGTTGACGGCCACTGCATACATTCACTCGGTGTTGGTGCAAGAGCGTCGCGGCATGTTGCGCGTGTGGAACTTGTCGTTGCTTGTTTCCACATTCAGTCTCACCATCCTTGGCACGTTCCTCACACGTTCCGGCGTGTTGAACAGCGTGCACGCGTTTAGCGATTCGAATATCGGACCATATCTGTTGACCTTCTTCGCGATCATCGTGGTGGTATCGGTGGGTCTCATCGGTTGGCGCGGTGACAAGTTGCGCGCACCAGGAACTATCGATTCGCCATTGTCGCGTGAAGGTGCATTCCTTGCGAACAACGTGATCTTTAGCGTGTTTGCATTCATCGTGTTGTTGGGCACTGTGTTCCCACTCGTGGTGGAAGCACTGCAGAATCGCCAGTTAGTAGTGGGCGAGCCGTTCTTCGACAAGTTGGCAGTGCCCGTTGGGCTCACATTGTTGTTCCTCATGTGCATTGCACCGGTGTTGCCATGGCGTAAAGCATCGGGTGAGTTGTTGTCGCAACGTTTGTTCTGGCCAGCGTGGGGCGGCATTGCTGCACTTGCGTTGTCGGTGGTGTTGGGCGCAACGGGGTTTGCATCGTTGCTTACGTTTGCGTTGGGCGGTTTCGCTGGTGGTGCAGCGTTGCGGCAATTGGCGTTGGCCACGCGTCGTCAGGGTTGGCGCGGTTTAGTGGGCCGCGCGAATGGCGGCATGGTGGTGCACATCGGTGTGATTCTCATTGCTGTTGCACTTGCTGCAAGCAATAGCTACACGCACAGCCAAGAGTTGTCGTTGAAGAAGGGTGTTGTTGCGCACTACGGCGGACACACGTTCGAACTTCTTGGTTTCCGCGAGACCAATGATGCGCGCCGCACCGAGATTGCCGCATTGGTGAGTATTGATGGTGGCAAGGCGTATACGCCGGCTGTCAGCAAGTTCAAGTCGATGGGCACCAATATTGGAACGCCATCGGTGAAGTCGTCGTTTGCGTACGACTTGTATCTCACGTTGGAACCACCAGTGAAGATGACCAGTAACGCCGCAAAGATCAAAGTGTTCATTAAGCCGATGGTGATGTGGCTCTGGTTGGGTGGAGGACTCATGGGAGTGGGCACGGTGTTGTCGGCATTCCCTGGTCGCCGTCGTCGCCCCACAGACCCAACATCAGC
>CALBSD010000132.1 GCA_937927625.1 uncultured Actinomycetes bacterium
TGCGCAAATGAACGGGCAACAGATTGCCCTTCTCTGGACTATCAAGAACAACACCAGGCACAAACGCCATGACGTAGAACGGTGCGCCATTCACTTCAACATCGGTGCACAAACCCAAGGTACGAGGAACTGGAACGTTCGACTGGCCCACTGCCGAAATCAAACGATGTTCACGCGCCATGTCATGCGCCGTTGCAAGCACATGTCCCATTGGCGGACGACGCAACACCATCTGCATTCCGTTTGCATCAACAACGCGGAACGTGATGTTGCTACGTCCACCTGCGATGAGGTGATACGTATACGGGCCTTGCGCCCCTTCGATATTGGCGTTCAGCCATTGCTCTACGCGCTGTTCGTCGATGCCCTGCATAGGCAACGACCGTAGTGGCAATTAACCCGGGCGAACGACGCCGGTGACTCTGCCCCATCGGATTGCCGAGATTTTTACAACGTCGCCATATTGCGGTGCGTGCACCATCGTGCCATTACCTAAATAGATGCCGACATGGTGAATGGGAGAGCCTTGGAAAATCAGGTCACCAGCTTTTGCCAATTGCTTCGGAATCTTTGTGCCTGAGTTGTACTGACGGCGGGAGTTTCGCGGAAGGCCCACGCCTGCTTTACCCCATGCCCAAGTTGTGAGACCCGAGCAGTCGAATGCGCGACCGGGCGTGCTCTGTCCGTATCGATATGGCACGCCCAATTGGCTTAATGCATTGCGCACGGCGGATTGTGCACGTGCTGATACTGATGGGATGTTGCTGTACCGCTTCTGAATAGACGAGTACTTGCTCTTGTAACCATTTGCCTGTCGACGTGCATCAGCAAGCGCTGCAGCTTCACGGCGTTGGCGCTCTTCACGAACGAGGTCGATGAGATCGCCCTGCACTGTCGCTTGCAACTGCTCATATTTCGCAGCGAGAGCCTCAGCCGCACCTTGACGCTTCTTCACATCAACCGCAACAGATTCAGCTTGTTTGCGCTTCTTCTCAAGAAGTGTTTTCTTCTTGGTGAGTTCAGTCGCAGTTGCGTCCAATGAGTCAGTGGTTAATGAGCCTTGGTTCATTGCAATCGATGTCAATTGGCTTCGTTGCAATGCATCTTGTACGCCACCGGCAGATGCAAAGAGATTCGTGAGTGTTGAGTTACGACCGCCATGCATGAACTGCGTAACTGCGGAGTTGTACAAAGTGCCGCGCATCTCTGCCAACTTGGCTTCGGCAGCGGCGACATCCGCCTGCGCTTTTTTGATCTCGACCGACAGGTCCGCTTGCGATTGCAGTGCCTCGGAGTAGTTCTCTCCCAGCGCATCCATCTGCTCGGTGAGCTTTTCGAGTTGATCCGCGATGGCAGCCGCTTGGGCGCGCTTCTGGTCGATGGAGTCGGCGGATGCCCGGCCTGGAAGGACTGAAGGGGCCAAGAGAGACGTCGTCAGAACGAAGACCGAAACTGCTGACCTCAAGGGTCTGCGGGGTCTGCGGGTCGAAAACATGACCCCATCAGGGTAGTTGTCTACCCGAAAACTCATGGGTCGTCGGCGCTAAAACCCTTGCAATACAACGGAAATAAGTCTTCAGACGGTCGGAAGTTCTATTCCCATTCGATGGTTCCGGGCGGCTTCGACGTCACGTCGTAGACCACTCGGTTGATGCCAGGCACCTCATTAATAATGCGATTCGACATCTTCTCCAACAAGTCGTACGGCAAGCGAGCCCAGTCGGCTGTCATTGCGTCGTCACTGGTAACAGCGCGAATGATGATGGGGCGGCCATAGGTACGCTCGTCACCCATCACTCCGACGCTGCGAATATCGGCGAGTACGGCAAATGATTGCCAGATCTCGCGCTCAAGCCCCGCGGCCTTCACCTCGTGGCGCACGATCTCATCAGCGTGCTGCAGGGTTGCAACTTTGTCGGGGGTGACTTCGCCAATGATGCGCACGCCAAGACCAGGACCAGGGAACGGCTGACGCCACACGATGTCATCCGACAATCCGACTTCGATGCCAACCTTGCGAACTTCATCTTTGAACAATGCGCGTAATGGCTCACACAGTTTCAGTTCCATGTCGTCTGGCAGACCGCCAACATTGTGGTGGCTCTTGATGACTGCAGCAGTGCCGTCGTGTCCACCGCTCTCCACAATGTCGGGGTACAACGTTCCTTGCACAAGGAACTTCGCATCTGTGATGCCACCGGTGTGCTCTTCAAAGATGCGAACAAACAATTCACCAATTGCTTTGCGCTTTGCTTCAGGCTCCGTAATGCCTTTGAGTTTTTCGAAGAAGCGTTCGCCTGCGTCTACGTGAATGAGTTCAATCCCCATGCTGCGACGGAAGGTTTCAACAACCTGCTCGCTCTCACCACGACGCATCAGGCCCGTATCGACGTACACACACGTGAGTTGTGAACCGATTGCACGATGCACGAGTGCAGCAGCAACAGAAGAGTCAACGCCTCCAGACAAACCACAAATGGCCCGTTCGGAGCCAACTAGTTCGCGAATTGCTGCGATCTGATCTTCAACGATGTTCGCCATCGTCCAGTCCTGGCGACAACCTGCAACTTCGACAAGGAATCGAACAAGGAGATCTTGTCCATGAGTGGAGTGCACTACTTCGGGGTGGTACTGCACGCCATAGATGCGACGCTCGTTGTTTTCGATGATTGCGTTTGGTGCATCGGGGGTGGAGCCGGTGGTGGTGAAACCTTGTGGCAGCTCGCTTACGAAGTCAAAGTGGCTCATCCACACATCAAGTGATGCAGGTGCATTGGCAGGCAGAAGAACTGAGTCGCCTGCGCGCGTCAATGTAGCGCGGCCGTATTCACCACGACCTCCGCGTGCAACAACGCCGCCCAACTGTTGCGAGACCAATTGGCAGCCATAGCAAATGCCCAAGATGGGAATTCCCATGTCATAAATCGCGGGATCAAGAATTGGCGCACCGTCAACATGGACACTCTTGGGACCGCCCGAGAGAATGATCGCCTTGGGGGCTTTCGCGCGCACCTCGTCGGCTGTGATGCGGTGAGGAACAATCTCTGAGTACACCTGCGCTTCGCGCACTCGGCGGGCGATGAGTTGGGCGTACTGAGCGCCAAAGTCAACGACCAGAACAACATCGTGATGACCCGAGGAGTTATTTGCGCTCATGATTTGTTTAACCCTAGTTGGCGTGTGACGATGTCCCTATGCCCCGATTCGCTTCACTCGCCTGTGCCGTTCTTCTCACCACTGCACCCTTTGGTGCGGCCATGGCTCATGCCGCAGATTCCACCGACACGACTATGCCAATGGCTCCCGATGTCACGCTCATTACAGACACCGCTGTTTCTGCCAATTCAGTTGAAACCGCAGATTCAACTGTGATTACAGATCCAAACTTTGCCTACGACTTACAGAACGATCCCTCTGAGTGCATCAATTCAAACCCTCGCCCCAACTGTGGCAAGAAGCCACAACAGGCAGGTGACCGTGGCGGTTCACTGCAGTACCTCACATTCATCATCATGCTTGCTGGTGTTGGAGTCATTGCGACCGTTCTCATTCGAAATGTCATGAAGCGTGACCGCGCAATCGCAGCCAAGATGGCAGAGCAGGAAAAGTCCGCCGATTAGCGTTTGCCAATGGGCATCATCTTCATTCTGATTAGCGGTGCCTCATTTGGCTTGCTCCCATGGTTTGCGCGAATCGCATACAACCATGGAACTGAACCTCTCGGCATGCTGGCCGTGCGTTTTACTTTTGCCTCCGTCATTCTTTTACTCGCGCAGCGATTCCGTCAGTCCTCTTCCCCACGACCTAACCGAAAGTTGAGCGTTCAACTCTTTTTGCTCGGCGCAGTGGGATATTCACCGCAAGCAACTTTCTTTTTCTTTGGTGTTGAACGCATTGACACAAGTTTGGCAACTGTCATCTTCTACACGTACCCCGTTTTTGTTGTGCTTGCTAGTTGGCTTGTGTTCAAGCACACACCAAGTCTGCGAATGTCTGCATGTTTGATCGTCGCTGTCGTTGGAACCGCACTGACGGCTGGCCAAGTGAGCTCAGGGTCATGGCTCGGTGTTGCACTGATGTTCGGTGCGTCCGCTTGGTACACCGGTTACATCCTCATTAGTAGCAAGATCGTGAGTCACGCCGGTGCGTTCGTCTCGCTCACATATGTGATGGTCGGTGCAGCGACTGCACATCTCATCCTCTTGGGGGTGTTGCGGCCGTCATTGCCCCAAGACAAAACCGGATGGTGTGCTGTTTTAGCTGCGGCAATCGTTTCTACTGTTGTTGCAATGGGATTCTTCTTTGCTGGCGTGTCCCGCATCGGCCCAGGTGAGGCAGCGGTCTTCAGCACCATTGAGCCTGTTGTCTCTATCGGAGTCGGTGTGGTTGCACTGCACGAGCACCTCACACCAACACGCCTCATCGGAGCGATCTGCGTACTTGTCGGAGTCGCAGTGTTGGCTCAGTTATCGCGCGCCGATACGAAGTAGAACTCCAACGCCGACAACATGGCGGCATACGTTGCTTCTGTCTTCTCAGCCCGTGATGTTTCCCACCATGTGATGCGCATGGCAAGAACTGTAAGGAATGCAAGTACAGCGGCATCCGTTAACGCCACATGGCTAAGGGCCCAAATACCTGCGAATGACCCGCCTGGATTTTGCTGCCAGAACCACAGGAAGTTTGCACTCGCCTGCTGGTTTTGCAAGTACAACGAGAACGGTCCGATGACCTGCGACAAAGCCAACCATGTGAGAAGAATGGGCAAGAACATTGCACCAGCGCGAATGACCATCAGGAGACGTGGAGTTTCAGATCGGAACGGAAGAATCTGCTCAACGTTGACCCTTGACCATGCACGCTGATTGTGATGGTTGCGAAGATCGTCAACAAACATCTTGGCGCTTGCACCAAGTGAGTCGTTCTGCTTTGTGATGTTCAACCATTGGTCAACAGCAGCAACAGCATCGGCATGTGCGGAGGCGGATAAAGGCATGGGGTGACTCCTATCGAGTGCAGTCTTCTGAGAGTTGTGGGCCACTGAATAACAAGTAGGTGACCATGAGATACGAACCTGCACCACCAACGGTCGTGTTCACTCCATCAACGTGCACGGATCTTGCGCCTGCAGTACGCATTTCGACTTGTTGAAGTAGTGGCGTACTGGCGCGCAATTGACTAAGTATGGACTGCGCGCGCGCATCGCCAGCACCAGGTGATTCCGATCCGCTAAATCCACCCATCACAATGACCAGCCCGGGCTTTGACGATTCTGGAGACCAGCCACGTTTAGCAATCTCCGAACCAATAGCCGATTCAATCGATGCACCACCACCGCGAATATTCTGCGGCACCCTCACTGCAAATTCAGCACAGCTGAGTTGGAATGTCTTGGGAGCTGTTGATTGAGGCGTAGGGGACGACGAAGTAATCACTGCGGACCCAAGGCCCACGATCATTAATGCAAGAAAAAGGTCAGCGTAGATCCAACCAGCGCCATCCTCGCCCGAATTCGATTTTTGTCGAAAACCAAAACCTCTAGCCACGAACCAATTTCTTTCGGCGACGAAG
>CALBSD010000133.1 GCA_937927625.1 uncultured Actinomycetes bacterium
CTTGATGCATGGCGTGACAATCCCAGCATCGAAATCTAGTTATCCACAGGCAATCCACAATTGTGGGTAAACCTTGAGTTTGAACCCCTAGTTGAGGTTGAAGGTTGTGGAGAAAGTTACGTCGTTGAAATTCAGAGCCACATAGGCCGAAAATTACTGCGTTTCGGTCATGCGGCGATAAATCCGCTCAAGATCGATGAGGTCTGCGAACTCAATCGACACCTTCCCGCGCTTGCCGGTCATCGAGACACCCACCTTGGTGTCAAGGAATTCAGCCAAGAGATTCTCAAGTTCCAGGAGTCCCGCGGGCTTCAGTGCTGGCGGCTGTGTGATGCCGCCCGTTTTGCCCACTGGCTTATCGTCGCCCTTGGTCGGCATGCCATCGCGAACAGCGTCTTCGGTCGCGCGAACGGACCAGCCATCACGGACGGCTGCTGCCGCGAGCATTTCCATTTCGCCAGAAGACTTGGCACCCAAGAGCGCACGTGCGTGGCTGCCGCTGAGGCGACCATCAGCCAAATACCCCTGCACGGGTGCGGGCAACGTCAGAAGTCGCAACGCGTTAGTCACTGCGGCGCGGCTCTTGCCCACTCGCTTGGCGACCTGTTCGTGCGTCAACGAGAAGTCATCGGCCAGCTGTTGGTAGGCCGAAGCCTCTTCCAAAGCAGTGAGATCCTGGCGGTGAAGATTTTCCACCAAGGCCTGTTCAACGGATTCCAGCTGGTTGATTTCTCGAACGACCACCGGCACTTCGGCCAGCTTGGCTCGCTGTGCTGCACGCCAACGGCGCTCACCCGCAATGAGTTGATACTTGCCAGGAGACAGTTCACGAACAAGAAGTGGCTGAAGAATGCCAATTTCCTTAATGGACTTTGCAAGATCAGACAGCGAGTCTTCATCGAAATGAACACGTGGCTGATTGGGGTTCGGCTCAATAGAGCCTGTTGGGACATCGCGAAGTGCTGATGCGGGCAGTTCCTCGGTCGGTGCTGCTCCCCCGCTCTTCGTCGGTGCTGCCGGAGCAGCAGACTCAGCACGCTCCGTCGGGATAAGGGTGGATAAACCCTTACCTAGCTTTCGGCGTTCTGCCATTGCTCAACTCCTTTGCTACTGCTCGATACGCCTTTGCGCCCTTCGAGGTTGATGCGTGCTTCAACACGGACATCTCCATGGAAGGGGCTTCCGCCAACTTCACGTTGTACGGAATCACGTTCTTAAACACCTTCTCGCCGAAAGCGCTGCGCAATTCAGTTTCCACCTCTTGTGACAGTTTCTTTGAAGACTCTGACATCGTCAACAGATAGTGGGATATTTCAAGGCTCTGATTCAGAGCTTGCCGCACTTGCTTCACCACTTCGCTGAGGTCGCGGAGGCCTTCAAGGGCGAAGTACTGACATTGCACTGGCGCCAAAATCGAATCTGCTGCCATGAAGGCATTCACGGTGAGGCGACCTAGGGTCGGTGGGCAGTCCATCAAGATGTAGTCCCAATCCTCCCGGCAGGCATCAATGGCATCCTTGAGGCGAGGCTGCGGGAACATTTCCGCCACTAGCTGGGCTTCTACTTCAGCCAGTTGCTGTCCTTTTGGTGCTGGAGCAACAAACAGGTTCTTCTCTGCAGTGGGTTCCACAATTGAGTCGAGAGTTTCTTCACGACGAAGTACCTCAGCAATGGTGGGTGCGTCCTCCGGGATGTTGACACCGAGACCCGACGAGGCATTGCCCTGAGGGTCAAGGTCAATGATCAGGGTACGGAAACCCAGTTCGGCCAGTGCCGCGCCAAGATTGATGGCTGTGGTTGTCTTGCCAACGCCGCCCTTTTGAAGGGAAATGGCGAGGACAGTCGTATCGGAACCGCTCATGAAATGCTCACTCCTGCTAAATCGCGTGGTGGGTGGACGCAGAGAAGTGTAGAGGCAGCCTGTGGAAAACTGGTGGATGAGCGGAGTGTTTCACGTGAAACATTTTGCTGCCCAAAGGGTCCGTCCCCCGTCCTCAGAATGTTTCACGTGAAACATCTGGAACTTTTGGAACCCTCCAATGTTTCACGTGAAACATTGGTAACCCCCTTAAATCAAGGCTTTGCGACCAGTTTTACTACTCCTGGAAGATATTTAGGGGACACGAACCCTGTCTTCTCGAGGAGCTCCGGAGTCCACCTGGAGGGGTTGGGGGAGGGGGGTTCAGAGACGATTAACGTCCCTCCGTTTTTTAGGAGGGGCCGCGCGAGGGGTGCGGTGACCTCTGGGCTGCCGAACCCTCGGCACACCACCGCGTCATATCGACCGGCATGCTCAGGGCTCTTGCCCAACTCCGCGATGTCGCAAGTGAGCACCGTGATGCGGTCGGCCCAGCCCAGACCTGAGACGCCCATCTGCAGGGCATCCATGCGGGTGGCGCGGCGGTCGGCCAGCACCAGGGTGAGGTCCGGGCGATCTTCGGCAATCACGAGCCCCGGCACGCCAGCACCAGTTCCGATGTCAATGACCTCACCAGTGATTCCCTCAAGTGCGGCGACGAATGCACGTGCATGTTCAATCACCTCAGGAATGGGTCGATCACCCAACGTGCCCACCCGTTGGGCAATAGCCAGAACATCAGCAACGGTGCGGCGAGTAGTCACATCAAGAATGTAATGGGCTGAAGGGTGCCGAAAGGGGACAAAGTAAAGGACCCGCCTTGCGGCGGGCCCTTCGTATAAAAATGCTTTGTGTCTGTTGTTTATGCAGGCTCAACCACAACGCGGCGGCGAGGGTCTTCGCCTTCCGAACGTGTGGAAACGCCTTCAAACTCAACGAGGGTGTCATGCACGATCTTGCGGTCGGCAGATGACATTGGCTCAAGCATGCGAGAAGAACCTGTCTCCTTCACTTCCTCGGCAACCTTGGTAGCAAAGCGGCTGAGTGCCTCGCGGCGACGCTCGCGGTAGCCCGCAATGTCAATACGCAAGCGGGAATCCTGGTCACCAAGGCGGCGCTGGCTTGCCACGCGGGTGAGGTCCTGGATTGCCAAAAGCGTTGCGCCACCAGGGCCGACCAAGAGGCCAAGCTCGGTGCCGTCGACACGTACTTCGATCTCGCCGTCCTCACGGTTCACAGTGACATCACCAGTGGTGCCAAATGCCGTGACCAAGCCGGCCAAGAAATCTGTTGCTGCCTGGCCAACGACTGCTGGGTCCACCTCGACCTTTTCGCGCGGCTCACGTGGCTCACGTGGTTCGCGAGCAGGACGATCGCTGTTGCGGTTGTTGTTGCGTGGGCGCTGTTCGCGGCGCTCGCCACCCTTGTCAGATGCGCCCTTTTCACGGCGTGGACGGCGTTCTGTCTTGCCGCGCGGGGTGCTGGGCTTGATGCGTGCGCGAACACGTGCCTCGCCACGGGTGCGACCAAAGAGACCCTGCTTGGGCTCTTCCACCACTTCAAATTCAGCATCGTCTTCTGCGACGCCCAATTGATCCAGTGCTGCTTCTTTCGCTTCTTCGAGCGAATTACCTGTTGTCTCTACCCATTCCATGGGATCCTCTTTTCGGTTTCGATGATGTGCGCGACGTCGTCGCGATTACTTGTTTCGCTTGCTGGGGGGAACAGGCCGTGCTGGTCGGCCACTGGGGGCCGGACGGTTCTTACCTGGTGTGACCCTCTTGCTCTGGATAGGAGCGGGTGCTTGCGATTGTTCATTCTTCTGCTTGCTTGGCTTAGCGGAATCGTCTGCGCCGACCTCGCGTGCCTTGGCGCTGGCTGCTTGAGCTTGCTTGCCGAGGCCATCTTCGCCATAGAAACGGCGAGTGATGTAGCCCTGCTGAAGGATGCGGAAAATTGCCTGCGTCATGTAATAAATGACAAGCGCGGTGGGCAAGAACACTTGAAAGAGTGCGAAAGCCACGGGCAAGTACTGCATGATCTTGGCCTGGCCAGCCGACATGGTGGGGCTTGCGGTACGGCTAGCAACCATGCGCTGCTGAACAAGGAACAAGCCACCCAGCAACACAATGAGTAGTGCATAGGGGAGGCCGTGTACAAAGTTCGCCTGCATCGCCTCTTTCGGGCTGAGGTGAAGGTCGAGACCAAAAGACATCATCTTCTTTGCACCATTCAGAGCCTTGAAGAGGTCGGAATCATGGGAGATGTACTTCGGCGTAAAGCCGGCGCCAGGAGTCTTTTGAAATGTGAGGCCGTGGAGAACTCGGAACATGATGATGAACACAGGCATCTGCGCCATGAGCGGCAAGCAGGACGCAAGGGGATTCACCTTGTGCTCGGAGTACAGCTTCATCATTTCCTGATTCAGCATTTGGCGGTCGCCCTTGTACTGATTCTGAAGCTTCTTCATTTCAGGCTGGAGACGTTGCATCTCCAACATGCCCTTGGTGCTCTTCAATGTGAGCGGGGCAATGATCACCATGATGGCGAAGGCCACCAAAGCAATCGAAGTTCCGTAGCTGTGGGTCCATCCGTAGAAGGTGTCAATGAGCCAGGCAAATGGTTGAAACATGTTGGGCCTTTCTTAGGCACGCCCGCGGGGCGTTGGTACTGGATCGAAACCCGAGGGGCCGAATGGTCGGCACCGAAGGAGTCGGCGAGTGGTGAGCCATAGCCCCCGGCCGGAACCGTGAGTTTCAATGGCTTCCACTGCATAGTGGGAACAAGACGGATAAAAACGACAAGGGGAGATGTGCCCGCTACGTGCCACTTGGTAAAAGCGAATCGCACGCAACATGACCGATTGTGTCTTTGTGAACATTTTGGTTGACGAATTGACTGCTGTCATTTTCCTACCCTTTCTGCACACTTGGCCAACAAACGGTCGAGCTGATTCCCCAGATCAGCAAAGTCGGCACCATGTACTCGAGGAGACGCCCCGAAGACATACACCCCCGGTTGCATCATCGACTCCCGAACTTTCACAAGTTCACGAAGTTGGCGCCTGACTCGGTTGCGACGAACGGCTGAGCCGAACGAGCGACCTAAGACGTATCCCACTTTTGGATGGGAGAGCGCTGGGTCGATCAGCAAGGTGCACGACAACAACCCAGAACGGACGTGGATTCCGTCCTGGCGAACCCGGACGAAATCAGACCTGCTCTGGATGCGGCCGATCAATGGCTGAGGCGGTAACGGCCCTTGGCCCGACGCGACTTCAGCACCGCGCGTCCTGCGCGGGTGCTCATGCGTGCGCGAAAGCCGTGCTTACGGGCCTTGCGTCGGTTGTTGGGCTGAAAGGTGCGCTTCATGGCGCCTCCTATGGGACAAGCTCCGGATGGAGCACGCGGTCTATGTGACTTTCCTGTGCCAGCGGCACGAGACGAAAGTTGTTCACAGGCTAACGGGGAGACGGCCGACTCGCGCAACGCCAAGGATTCCTAGGTCAATTTGGAGTATCCACAGGCTCTGACTACGGTCACACTCCCGGCACAAACCGCCGGGCAGCTATCCACACCCTGTGGATTGTGCTGTGGACGACATCTAAGGAGGCACAAGATGAGCAACCACGAAGCAGTATGGAACGCAACCGCGCAACTGCTGAAGGCACAGGTATCGGAAGGCGTGTGGTTCTCCACATTCAACGACGTCATCGCTGTTGCAAGCACTGACGACTCTTTGCATCTGCAAGTTCCGAACGCACATGTCCACGATCGCATCATCACTCGTTACCGCCCACTCGTCATCGATGCCCTCGATGAGATTGGTGAGAGTGATCGCGAACTCGTCATTGAGATCACTGATCTTGTTACAGGCACCGATACAACAGTTGTCGCACCAGATGAAACATCTGTCCCTGCCGCTGTCGTAAACCCCAATAACGGCAAGGGAAATGCGGTAGGCCTCAACCCGCGTTACACCTTCGAAAACTTTGTGAAGGGTGCATCAAACCAATTCGCTTTGGCTGCAGCGTTACGCGTTGCTGAAACTCCAGCCCGTTCGTACAACCCTCTATTCATCTACGGACAAGCCGGTCTCGGTAAGACACACCTTCTCCAAGCAATTGGTTGGTATGTACATGCTCACTACGCGCACTACGAAGTTCGTTATGTGTCGACTGAAACTTTTTTGAACGAATATGTCGATGCGATTCGTACAAATACGACCGCCGCCTTCAAACGCCGCTACCGCGACGTCGATGTGTTGCTTATTGACGACATCCAGTTCATGGAAGGAAAAGAAGGACTCCAAGAGGAGTTTTTCCACACCTTCAACAGCCTCCACGGCGCCAACAAACAGATCGTGATTTCATCTGACCGCATGCCAGATGCCATCCCCACTCTCGAAGATCGCCTCCGTGGTCGCTTCCGTTGGGGCCTCATCACCGATATTCAGCCACCAGACCTCGAAACCCGCCTGGCCATCCTTCGCAATAAGGCAGACCGGGATAACACCCCCCTTCCTGCAGATGTCCTGGAATTCATTGCCACCAACATCACCTCGAACATCCGTGAATTGGAAGGCGCCCTCATCCGAGTCACCGCCTACGCCAACCTCACCCGTGAGCCAGCCTCCGTGGCGATGGCCGAGCAGCAGTTGGCTGACCTCCTCACCGCGACTGCACCCAAGCACCGCACCGACGAGGAAATGCTGACGGAAATCGCTGGATACCTCGGATTCTCGGTGGAAGCCCTCAAGGGTAAGTCCCGCCAACGTCCTTTGGTCTCTGCCCGCCAGTTAGCCATGTATGTCTTCCGTGACATGACCGAACTCAGTTACCCAGCCATCGCTCGTCTCTTTGGCGGCCGCGACCACACCACTGTGATCCATGCCGTGGACAAGACCCAACGCCTCATGCGCGAGGACAAAGCCACGTTCGATCAGGTCACCGACATCATCGGTCGCATCAAGAACTCGTAATAAGAGGAGACGGCGGCTGTGAATCTCGTGGGGACGACCATGTGGACTGATTGTGGGGCAACGGGGATAAACCCGATGTCATCCACAAGCCCACAAGTTGCACCGATGAAACATGTGGTTAACGGGTCTTTGTCGTACACACCCGCTTTTCAGCAGCCACAAGGCTTAATCGGCGTCTGTCCACAATCCACAGCACCTATTACAACCATTACTTACATACATCACTTCACGGCCTCGGTAATCGCACCGTCCTACACTTGGCCAACAACCCTAAAGGTCACAGCATGAAGTTCAGAAGCGAACAAGGAATCCTCGCCGAAGCATTGGGAGCTCTCGCTCGTATTGCCTCGTCACGTAACGCTGGTACTCCTGCACTCGCCGGAGTCAAGATGGTCCTCACCGGAGACACGCTTGTCGCTTCGAGTACCGACCAGGACATCTCACTGCAGTTCACAATTCCTGTTGGTGGAGACACCGATGGTCAAGGACTTGTTAGTGCACGAATGTTGAACGACATTGTTCGCGTAATGCCGAGCGGCAAGATCACTGTGGAGTTCGCTGGAGACAACGCGACTATTTCTGCACAACGTTCACAGTTCACTGTTCCCACTCTTAACGCAGTTGATTTTCCTCGCACAACAAATGCCGGTGGAGAACCATTCACGATTTCTTCTGCAGAGTTCAAAGCTGCTCTGTCACAAGTTGTTCTCGCTGCAAGCACCGACGGCCAGAAGTTGCATCTCTCTGCAGTGTTGATGACATCAACCGATAAGGGAATTCGTTTGGTTGCAACTGACGGTTATCGATTGGCAATGCGTGACATCACTGGCACCGCTGGTCTTTCAACAGATTCATTCTTGATTCCTGCACGCGCGCTTGGTGAGTTGCAACGTTTGCTTGATGCATCAGAAGAAATCACGATTCGTTTCAACGACTTCGATGCAACATTCCAGTCACCCGCAATGACATTGTCGACACGTTTGATCAATGCGGATTACCCGCCGTATCAAACAATCATTCCGAAGAACAACACCAACAGTGCAAC
>CALBSD010000134.1 GCA_937927625.1 uncultured Actinomycetes bacterium
CATGACCTCTTGATCTCGTTACGTTGAGCCGAAGTAACAACATCTGGATCAGCGGACCATGCCGCTTGGGCAACATCAACTTTGCCGGACGATGTCCCACCGATGAATGAACCAGCGAGTACAGCAACAGTCAATGTTGCAGCAGCTGCGGTTCCGACGAGAACTCGCCGATAACGACGCGGCGCATCATGACCAGCAGTTGATGTGTAGACCGGCTGTTCCAAGTACTCCGCTCCTTGGCGTGCCAAATATCCGGCGGCGCGCTTCAACGATGCCTCAATGTCATTGTCATGTTGCTGATTAGTTGTCATGTGATGTTCTCCTGTTTGTTGGAGGGACGCGGATCGTCTTCGAGAAGCGGATCCGCGATTGTGATGGTGCGCAAATGCGCTAGGCCACGATGGACATGGTTGTTCACTTCTGAACGTTTCATTCCGAGGAGTTCGGCCACTTCGTTGTACGTCCAACCAAATCCATGAACAAGCAATACGCACACACGCTGATCAGGGCTGAGAACGGCGAGTATCTGCAATGTGTCGTGTAGTTGCGTGTCCTCATGGACAAGGTCTGGGAAACGACTCGGAAAAGTGGTTCTCTTCGACCACCGTGAGTAGCGCCTCGCCTTTGACTGTGACACCCGATAAAGAAACCCGAGAGGGTTCGACATCCGCAGAAGCCGGTCTCGATTCTCCCAGGCATACTCCTCAACCTCGCAGCAGATATCGCCGCCGACCTCGATGCCCCATTTAGACCACAGAACTGGCAGTAGACGACCCCGAACGAAGCCGATCAGCTCTTCGAATGAGTCGGGTTGGCCGAAGTTCATGTCCATCACTCCCCTAAGACCCTCAACACCTCCAAAGTGTTTCAGAGATTTTGATTATTGACGTCAATCAGAGCTGGAACGAACCAAGCACCCCAAAGATTCAGTGTTCAGGCACGCTTGAGGTCAGTGACCACACCACCGGCGACTCGCACGATGTCAGCCGGTGCAGCGCCGAAGTTGTCGTTCCACGTTCCCGCCGCCGCCCACACCTCGTCGTATTGCAACAAGTCCGGATCAACAAACACACGCAATTGGGTTGCATGACCAAAGGGAGGCACACCGCCAATCGGGAAGCTTGTCGCCTCACGCACAGCATCAGCATCAACGCGCGTGCATTTCGCGCCACCGGCCGCCGCAGCAAGTTTCTTCTCGTCCAACTGATTCGATCCGCTGACGAGTGCCATCACGATTTCATCGTCAACGCTGAACACCAGGCTCTTCACAATCTGCCCCACCGTGACACCAATAGCGGTCGCCGCATCCTGCGCAGTTTTCGTTCCCTCGGGAAATTTTTTCACCTGAATCTCGAGACCAGCAGCGCGTGCGGCATCGGTCACTCGGACCACATTGGGATGAATTTTCTCGTCCGACATACGTGTGAACACTATGAGATACGCCTATGATTTCTAACAACGAAGGGGAGTATCCCTACTAATTCCAGTGTCGTCAGTACGGTTAAAAAAGCCCGGCACGGAAACCCGAAAGGGTTGGGAGAGACCTTCGGCAAAGCCCAGTTGCTAGCCGAAGGAAAACCGATGTCCCCTGCCCCCGCAGTACACGCAAATCTCACAGAGACCCCAGTAGCGGCACACGCTCTTTCAATTGACGAAGCTCTCACATCAGTGCGCTCTACCAGCGACGGGCTCACTCCCAATGAGGTAGCCACTCGCCTTTCCTTCTTTGGACCGAACCAGCTCACCGAGAAGACACCTACTCCAAAATGGCGTCGATTTGTTGATCAATTCACAAATCTCCTCACGGCGATTCTTGTGCTTGCTGCTATTGCCAGCTTGGCCGTTGCGAAGGAAGTCAAGACCGCTGTCGTCGTTCTTGCAGTAGTTCTCATCAATGCAACAATCGGATTCGTTCAAGAGAACAAAGCAGAAGCCTCACTCAATGCTCTTCGGAAGATGCTCGCCTCTTCTGCACGTATTCGTCGTAACGGAGCACTTGAAAACATCCCGACAGACAAAATCGTTCCTGGCGACATCGTCCTTATCGAAGCTGGTGATCGCATACCGGCTGATGGCCGTTTGATTTCTGCGGTCAACCTTGAGATTGAAGAAGCATCTCTTACTGGCGAAAGTCATGCATCAACAAAATCTCTCGAGAAGGTCTCACAGGATGCCCCCATTGGAGATCGCATTTGCGCTGTCTTCATGAACACCACTGTTACCCGAGGTCGCGGTGAATTCGTGGTTACCGCCACAGGCATGCAGACAGAGATGGGGCGTATCGCCGGTTTATTGCAGGACACCAACACGGAGAAAACTCCACTTCAAAAACAGCTGGATTCTCTTGCGCATTCACTAGCAATTCTTGCGGGAATCATTGTGGGAATTGTCTTCCTCATTGGCCTCTTTACTGGAGAGCCAAATTCATGGGACAAGTTCGACGGATTACTTCTTACTTCCGTTGCACTTGCAGCTGCCGCAATTCCTGAAGGACTTCCTGCCGTCACCGCAGTCACACTGGCAATCGGTACATCACGCATGGCGAAACAGAACGCCATTGTGAAACGACTAGCCAGCGTTGAAACGCTTGGTTGCACCAGCATTATTTGCTCTGACAAAACCGGCACACTCACCTTGAATCAAATGACTGCACAAGAGCTCGTTTTCATGAACCGTTCTCACGTAGTCACCGGAGAGGGATACTCCCCTCAAGGAAAAATTGAAGCTGCGCACGGTGACGACCCTCTTGCACTCATTACTGCCCTCTACCCCATGGCGCTGTGCAATGACTCGGAGATTCGACAGAACGAAACCCATGAATGGGAACTCGTCGGCGATCCGACCGAAGGCGCATTGGCAGTTCTTGCAATGAAGGGCGGAATCGATGTCACCGACCTTCGCGCTGACCGACCTCGCCTCGCTGAGGTGCCATTTGATAGCTCACATAAATTCATGGCGACGTTTCATCAGATTGCGTCAGACGAAGGCAATGACATTGTTCGCGTGTACGTCAAGGGAGCACCCGATGTACTGCTTGCGCGTTCAACACGCATCATCAACCACACGGGTTCAGCAGCACCCGTTGCAGATCTCACTTCTGAAATTCACGCACATAATGAACGTCTTGCTTCACAAGGTCTTCGAGTTCTTGCCGTTGCCCATCGTGACTTTGACATGGATGCATGGAGCGAAATTGCCGATGAAGATCCCATGTCGCTCATTGAGGAACTCACTTT
Source organism: uncultured Actinomycetes bacterium (assembly GCA_937927625.1). Lineage (GTDB taxonomy): Bacteria > Actinomycetota > Acidimicrobiia > Acidimicrobiales > Ilumatobacteraceae > UBA2093. Next base: position 3,237 of record CALBSD010000134.1, read on the forward strand.
CCTTGCATTGGTGGGCATTATCGACCCGCCACGTCCAGAGGCACGCGATGCAATTGCCATTGCTCATGAAGCAGGCATTCACGTAAAGATGATTACGGGCGACCATGCCATCACTGCTGCAGCCATCGGTCGCGATCTTGGGTTAACTGGCGATGCCATTACCGGTGCGGAACTTGAAGCCATGTCAGAGGAAGAACTCGAGAGAATCCTTGACACCACCTCGGTTTTTGCACGTGTCTCCCCCGCTCACAAGATTCGACTTGTCGCTGCATTGCAACGAAAAGGTCATGTAGTCGCGATGACCGGCGATGGAGTCAATGATGCTCCTGCGTTAAAGAAAGCTGACATCGGCGTAGCGATGGGCATCACGGGCACAGAAGTCACCAAAGAAGCCGCCACCATGGTGCTGACGGACGACAACTTCGCCACCATTGTGCGCGCTGTTGAACGCGGCCGTCTTATTTACGACAACATCGTGAAATTCGTTCGATTCCAGCTCAGCACCACGCTCGGATTTGCGATGGTGTTCCTGGCCTGCTCCGTCACCGGAACTATGGACCGCAAACCCTTCACCGCAATTGCCATTCTTTGGGTCAACATCATCATGGATGGACCACCTGCTATGGCACTGGGCGTTGATCATGTCGGCACCACCGTGATGCATCGCAATCCACGGCCCAAGGACGAACCGATTCTCACTCGTCAACGGTGGTTCACCGTTTTGCTCAGTGCATCAGTCATGGCAATTGCCACCACACTGCTTTTTGAATTGGCCCACGGTGATCATCCCGCAGCAACCACTGCATCTATCGCAGGAACAATGGGTCTGAACACATTTGTTCTCTTCCAGTTCTTCAATATCTTGAACGTGCGCAGTGAATCGCGCAGTGTGTTCAGCCGATTGACCTTTACCAACAAATACCTATGGTGGTCACTCGGATCTGTTCTCGCGTTGCAATTCTCACTGACAGAGGTGTCATTTATGAAGAACCTCTTCGGCACAGTCCACCTTTCCTTCACGCAGTGGATGATCTGTATCGCCACCGCCTCGTCCGTTCTTTGGGTGGAAGAGATTCGTAAGTTCATCGTTCGTCGCCGTCAGAAATAACCAACAGAAAATACATAGGAGAAACACATGTTTAAGAACACAGCAAAGACAACAATTCTTCTCGCCGCTATGGGCGGCCTCATCGTGGGCATCGCCTCACTGTTGGGCGGTGGCAGTAGCGGCTCCATCATGTTTGGTCTCTTGATTGCCTTCGCAATGGTGGGTTGGTCGTACTGGTCCAGCGACAAACTCGCACTGAGGTCTGCAAAGGCCCAAGTCATCACGGAAGCCGATCACCCCGAGTTCTACGGCATGATTCGCGACCTCTCACAACGCGCCGGTCTTCCGATGCCCCGCGTTGCAGTCTCCCCAAGCGATCAACCCAACGCATTCGCCACGGGACGCAACCCCGAACACGCCGTGGTGTGTGCGACTACCGGACTGTTGCAGTCGCTCAGCCGCGAGGAAGTGGAAGGCGTCATGGCACACGAATTAATGCATGTGCGTCATCGCGACATTCTCATTGGTTCTGTTGCAGCAGCTGTCGCCACGGCCATCTCTGCGATTGCCCAAATGGCAATGTTCGCCAGCATGTTTGCTGGTGGACGCGACGATGAAGACCGAGGCAATCCGTTCGCCGTACTTCTCGTTGCAATGTTTGCGCCAATGGCTGCCGGTCTCATCCAGATGGCGATCAGCCGTAGTCGCGAGTTTGAAGCAGACCGTGGCGCAGCAGAACTCTTGCGCACTGGCGAACCCCTTGCACGCGCACTCGAGAAGATTGAAGCAATGGCCGCACAGCATCCGATGCAGGTAGCACCGGCACAAGCACAGGCGTACATTCACAATCCACTGAACGAGATGCCTCGTAAATCAGGTATTGATGTTTCGCGACTCTTCTCGACTCACCCTGCCACTGCAGAGCGCATTCGCCTTCTGCGCGAGATGACGTTCTAACCGAAAGAGTTAGACGAAAGCGGCGTAGCCGTCGCGCTCGAGAATGTCAGCAAGCTCTGGGCCGCCTGTCTTCACGATGCGACCAGCAGCGAGAATGTGTACCACGTCGGGCTTGAGTTCTTCCAACAAACGCACGTAGTGCGTAATGGCAAGAACACCCAAGTTGTTCTCGTGCGTTGCTGCTTCCACGCGACGTGCACAGTCGCGCAATGCGTCGATGTCGAGACCAGAGTCCAATTCGTCGAGAATCGCAAACTTCGGCTCAAGCATTCCCAACTGCAATGTTTCGTTGCGCTTCTTCTCTCCACCGGAGAGGTCCACGTTCATTGCACGCGAGACAAGGCTGGCATCAAAGTTGATACGGCTTGCTTCGACAGCGATGCGAGCTGCCATGTCCTTTGTGTCGCGACCGCGAGCAGTGAGAGCTTCAGCCAACACCTGATCGACGTGCACGCCAGGAACCTCTGTGGGGTACTGCATGACAAGGTGCAAGCCAGCTGCTGCGCGCTTCCATGTGGGCAACGCAAGCATGTCAACGCCATCGAGGGTCACGCTGCCACCAGTGACGGTGTAACCAGGCTTGCCCATGATGACCGCAGACAATGTGCTCTTGCCGGCGCCGTTTGGCCCCATGATGGCATGCACTTCGCCTGAGTTCACTTCAAGGTCAATGCCCTTCAAGATTTCCTTGTCGGCGACTTCTGCAGTCAAGCCGGTGATCTTCAATGTGCTCACTGTGCACCATCCTTTGATTCAACAACAACGTTTCCGTCCACGACCGACGCCGAGAACACTGCAACAGGCTTTGTTGCAGGCAAGGCATCGGGAATGCCGGTTTCCAAACTGAATGCACTTCCGTGCTTGAAACACTCAATGTGCTTTGTCTCGCACATGACTGTGCCTTCCGACAACGACACATTCGCGTGGCTGCACATATCGGCAACAGCAAATACTTCGTCTTCGATGCGCACGAGAGCCACGGCAGTGCCGTCCACCATGACGCGCTGTGCTTCGCCTGACTTCAAGTCATCAAACTTTGCAACGATGCTCACTGTGCGGCCTCTTCACGGCGCAACTTCTCGGCAATCTCTGCTTCCAAAGATGAGGTGTCCACGTTCGAAGGCAAACGGTCAAGAACGTCCTTAAAGAAACCAAACACAACAAGGCGTTCGGCAACTTCTGGCGAGATGCCACGGCTTTCCAAATAGAAGCGCTGCTCTTGGTCAATCGAACCAACGGTGCTGGCGTGACTGCACTTCACTTCGTTGGTTTCAATCTCAAGGTTGGGCACGCTCTCTGCCCATGCACCTGCACCCAAGGTGAGGTTGCGGTTGGTCTGGAACGCTTCCGACTTGCCGGCGTTCTTCTCAATACGAATGAGGCCGGTGTACACACTGCGTGCACTGCCACCAACGGCGCCCTTGAACAAAAGGTCGCTATAGGTACGTGGTGCTTCGTGACGCTGCAATGTGCGGAAGTCATGCATCTGTGTGCCGCTTGCGAAGTACAACGCAAGCTGCTGCGCATTCGCACCGGATTCCACCAAGCGCACTTCAGCACGCACTCGTGCGTAATCGCCGCCGAGAGCAATGGTGTTGAGGCGAGTGTTCGAATCGCGATGGCCCACTGTCTGCTGGTGCGCGATCATCCAGGTGCGAAGACCCAATTGGTTGACACCCACATAGTTCACGTTCGCGCTTGCAGCAGAACGAATCTCAAGTACTGGAACAACAAGTGACTTCACATTGTCATTCGAGACAAAACGCTCAACGACAGTGACTTGGCTTTCGGGCTCGGCATCAATCACCAAACGCGGGTACACCACGACACCATCGGATTCGATGTGATGAATGATCTCGATGACGCCGTCAATCGCAACACCCTTAGGGATGCGCAACGAGATGGTCTCGGCATTATCTGCGTTGAGTTCTGCAAACACATCAGGCGTGCCGTTCATTGCAATGCCGGCGAGTGATTCCTTCACTCGCACTGCATCAAGACCAACAGTCTCTGTGCGTGCAGTGCCTGGCGCGAACGCTGACAGATCAAGTTCGGAGATGCGGCTATAACGCCAGATCTCTTCTTCGGTGCTGGGGAGTGTGGGGGTTGTATTCATGAATCTGCTACTTCTTCTTGCGCCACCAACGACGCTTCTTCGACTGTTCTGCTACGACTTCTTCAATTGTCTGTGCGCTGATGGAGTTAATGATTTCGCTTGCTGCGTCAAGAACTGCAGCTGCCGAACCATCATCTAAACCAGGCACTTCTGGCGGCGTTGGCGGTGCGATTGCACTGCCATGCACCCAGGCCACGTCCGCCAAACGGCGGGCGTACCCTCCGCATGGATCTGGGCAACGCCACGGCGCTTCGGGAGCAAGATCGAGATTGCATTTACGCACCGCATCACCATTTGCATAGGTGCGGCTCTCGTAGTTCTTGCACTCTGTGCGCATTGGCATGACGAGAACCCATTGGCTTAATCAGCCGATGGAACCTTCCATCTGCAACTCAATGAGACGGCTCCACTCCACTGCGTATTCCATTGGCAAGGTGCGGGTAACGGGCTCGATGAATCCGTTCACGACCATGCTCATGGCTGCTTCTTGAGTGAGGCCACGGCTCATGAGATAGAACAACTGCTCATCGGCAATCTTCGAAACGGTTGCTTCGTGTCCGATCTCTGCGTCCTTCTCGCCCACTTCCATGTACGGGAATGTGCGGCTCTCGCTCTCACCGTCAAGGATGAGCGCGTCGCACTGCACGTGGCTCTTGCATCCGTAGGCACCTTCTTCAACGCGAACAAGTCCGCGATAAGCGGTGATGCCGCCGTCCTTACTAATGGACTTCGACACAATCTTTGAAGATGTCTCTGGTGCTGCGTGCACCATCTTTGCGCCAGCGTCTTGATGCTGACCTGCGCCTGCATATGCAACTGACAACACTTCACCCGTTGCCTTTGGACCAACGAGGTACACGCTTGGGTACTTCATCGTGAGCTTTGAACCGATGTTGCCATCGATCCACTCCATGTGGCCTTCTGCTTCAACGCGAGCACGCTTGGTAACCAAGTTGTACACGTTTGGCGACCAGTTCTGAATCGTTGTGTATGTCACGTGAGCCGATGGCTTCACAACAATTTCAACAACAGCAGAGTGCAATGAGTCGCTGGTGTACACCGGCGCTGAGCAACCTTCGATGTAGTGAACCTTGGAGCCCTCATCAGCGATGATGAGTGTGCGCTCAAACTGCCCAGCGTTTTCCGAGTTAATACGGAAGTACGCCTGCAAAGGCATTTCACATTCAACGCCTGGCGGTACGTAGATGAATGATCCACCAGACCACACAGCTGTGTTGAGTGCAGAGAACTTGTTGTCTGCAGGTGGAATCACGCTGCCGAAGTACTGCTTCACAAGGTCGGGGTATTCGCGCAATGCAGTGTCCATGTCACAGAACAAAATGCCCTGTGCCTCAAGGTCTTCACGGTTGCGGTGGAACACCACTTCTGATTCGTACTGTGCGGTGACGCCAGCGAGGTACTTGCGCTCTGCCTCGGGAATACCCAACTTCTCGTACGTGAGCTTCATCTGCTCGGGAAGGTCATCCCATTCGTCCACCTGAGCCGTTGCTGGCTTCAAGTAATAGAAGATGTCCTGGAAGTCGAGGTCGGGCATGTTGTTGCCGAACCATGGCGCCATTGGCTTGCGGTCAAAGATGCCAAGACTGCGCAGGCGATATTCGGTCATCCACTTCGGCTCGCCCTTCCACCATGAAATCTGCTCGACCACGCGGTCGGAGAGGCCTTTTTCGGGAGCGAAGGCGTATTCGACTTCGTCGCTCCATCCGAGGCTGTACTTACTGAGGTCAAGATCGAACGAAGTCACGGGGAGTGTCCTTTTGTCGTACTAGTCCGGCGGGTGAGCCGGGGCTATTTGCACTACGGCCATAGTAACAATTACCCCCGCCATAACCCACACGGGCAAGGGAACAACCCATACAGGTAGCCTCCTACCCCTCATGGAATGTTTCGGTCTCGTCGGTCTCCCCAATGCAGGTAAGTCCTCGCTCTACAACGCCCTCACCGGCGGTGGAGCCCTGGCTGCCCCCTATGCCTTCGCCACAAAGGACCCCAATATCGGCGTGGCCAAGGTGCCCGACAACCGCCTCCTCCAACTTTCGGAGATGTCGAAGACCAAAAGCATCGTCCATGCCGCTGTCCAGGTGGTCGACATCGGCGGTCTCGTGGAAGGCGCATCCAAGGGTGAAGGCCTCGGCAACAAGTTCCTCGCCAACATTCGCGAGGTCGACGCCATCGTGTACGTACTTCGTGCCTTCAAGGACGATGACGTTCCCGGCCCCGATGATCCGCTGGAGCACCTTCGCGTTGTCGAGCTTGAACTTGCACTCGCCGACCTTGAAACCGTGGAGACCCGTCTCAACCGCGTGAAGAAGACTGCACGCGTTGACAAGGGCAACCAAGAAGAAGCTGGTTTGTTGCAGCGTGCGTACGACGTACTTGCTGAGGGCACACCTATTTATCGCTCCGCACTGTCTGCTGCAGACCGCGAAGAACTTGCACCTCACTTCTTGCTCACCAACCGCCGCGTGTTGGCCGTTGTCAACGTGGGCGAAAACGAACTCGACACAATTCCTGCGATGGAAGAGCGCGTTCGCTCCGAACTCTGCCCTCCCGGTTCACGTCAGGAACATGAAATCGAAGTCCTCGGCATGAGCGTGCAGATCGAAGCAGAAGCTGCTCAGTTGTCTGACGAAGATCGTGCAGAGATGCTTGAAGCACTTGGCCTTGGCGAAGGTGCACTCACAAAGATGGTGCGCTCTGCGTATCACGTGCTTGGTTTGCGCACGTACTTCACCACTGGCGAGAAGGAAACCCGCGCTTGGACATTCCATGCAGGCGACAAAGCACCTGTTTGCGCCGGAAAGATTCACTCCGACATTCAGCGCGGTTTCATTCGCGCAGAAGTCATCCACTGGGACGAACTCATTGAGTTGGGCTCATGGAACGCCGCAAAGGACGCAGGAAAGTTGCGCTCTGAAGGTAAGGAATACGAATTCGTGGACGGCGACGTCACCGAATTCCGCTTTAACGTGTAACCATGACAGCCATGGAACCCGTTTGGCTTGTGAGTGAAGGACGGGTGCTCGCCGCAGCACAACTTGCCACTTCACGCACTGATCGTCGACGTGGACTCATTGGCGTTACGTCCGTTGAACAGCCTCTAGTTCTTCAACCGTGTTCTTGGGTGCACACCATTGGCATGAAGGTGCCTATCGATGTTGCATATGTTTCCGCCGATGGCGTTGTTCTCGATGTTGAAACAATGAAGCCATGGCGTGTTGGTCCGAACAATCGCCGAGCACGTCTTGTCGTTGAAGCAGCAGCCGGATCATTCGAGCGTTGGAACCTCTGCGCAGGAATTCCTCTGGAGGTGCGTCATGTCGAACATTGATGATGTCTCTTCCATCGTGCATGCCGGCCTTTGGCTTGTGGCAACACCAATCGGCAACCTCGACGACATCTCCCCTCGCGCTGTCTCCGTCTTGCGGGCAGCAAAAGTGATTTGCTGCGAAGACACTCGCCACAGCGGTTCGTTGCTCAAGCGCATCAACGCAACGCCCGAACGTCTCATCGTGACGAATGATCACACAGAGCACGATGCCATCGAAGAAGTGTTGATGCTGCTTGCCGCAAACGAAGTTGTTGCAGTTATCAGCGATGCCGGCACACCAGCCATTAGCGACCCCGGCGAACGATTAGTGCGCGCAGCCGTTGCTGCTGGGCATGCAGTGCACGCAACGCCCGGCCCCGTTGCTTTTGTTGTTGCGGCCACCATTAGCGGCCTGCCCACCGACCGCATTGCATTCGATGGTTTCTTGCCCCGCAGCGGAGCCGAACGCCGCGAACGCCTCACTGAAGTTGCACGCGAGCGACGCACCACGGTGTTGTACGAAGCACCACACCGTCTGGAAAAGACATTGGTCGACCTTGCTGCAACCTGCGGTGACGATCGTCTTGTTGCACTTACTCGTGAACTCACCAAGATGCACGAAGATGTGTGGCGAGGTTCATTGGCGGCAGCCGTCGAGCACTCGCGCACTGTTGCCCCGCGTGGCGAGTATGCAATTGTCATTGCACCTGCGGTGAACACCGAAGTAGAAGTAACGGATGAGGAAATTGTTCGTGAACTTGCTGCACGCACCGCAAATGGGCTCAGCAAGCGCGATGCAATTGATGAAGTGACAGCAGCATTCGGAGTCGCACGCAAACGCGTGTATGCAATCGCGGTGGGATCATGACAAACACGCGTACTGCAGCATTCTTTGATCTTGATCGCACTCTCATCGCGGGATCATCCGCATTTGTGTTTGCACGAGCCGCACGAGATGCCGGCTACATCCGCATTCAAGACTTCATTCCGGATGTTGTGCGCGCGCTGAAGTTCCAATTCTTTGGTTCTAGCGATGAATCCAGCCACGGCGTTCGTGACCGCATCCTGTCTCGCGTTGGTGGCATGAATCAGGCAGACCTTGTCGGTCTGAATGATCTTGTTCTTCCAGAGCTGCTCGGACTCATTCGCCCCGAAGCACGAGCACTGCTGGAACAACACCACGCAGCAAGGCGTGAAACGTGGATCGTGTCAGCCTCACCAATTGAGTTGGTCGAACCACTTGCCATCGCACTCGGCATGACCGGCGGCATCGGCACCAAAGGTGAAGTAGATAACGGCGTGTATACCGGCCGCCTTGATGGTCCGTTCTGTTACGGCGAAGGAAAAGCCGAAGCAATCACAACACTTGCATCAGAGCGTGGCATCGACCTTGCTAACTCATGGTCGTATTCCGACTCAATGAGCGATCTTCCGATGATGGAGATTGTTGGCAATGCAGTGGCAGTTAACCCTGATGCAGAACTTGCAACATTGTCTCGTTCACGCGGATGGCCTGTTGTCATCTTCGCGCAACGTTCAAAAATGTTGATTCGCCGTTCGTCCACCATTACCGCTGCTGTTGCCGCGATGGTGTTGACGTATTCGTTAGGCCTGCGGCAAGGGCGAAAGCGCTAACTGGCGACTCATCGCCACCAAGCGACCTGTGGAGTCCCACATCTCGCCGTTCTCTTCAAAGAAACCGCCCTGCACAACGTTGCTATAGAAGCGACATGCGATCGGACCAGGAGCTGGCACGCCGCGTACATGCACGGTGAGTTCCAAAGTTGGTGCCCATCCAATAAGTCCGTACAAATTGAAAATAACTGGCGGGCCAGCATCGGAAGCGAGCAACAACCCCAATGTGTCCACTTCGCGTCCGTCAGCGAATGCGAAGTAAGTGCGCATCAACGGCTTGCCGGTGTGTTTTGCATCGGGAAGACCCGACATCACAAATGCATCTTCGGGAACCATGCGAGAGTCCAAACGTGAGTGAAGACCTGGTGGCATATCGGGGTTCGGCTTGCGACGCGGAATGTCTTCATATGCCGGAAAATCAGGTGGCGTGAGGTCGTTGTATTGCACACCCTCATTCGCATCAAGGTCACCGAATGAACCAAGAACACGAATGATTTCCTTGCCACCACTTGTCAAAGAGCCGGTCATCGTGGCCACACGACGTCCAGCTTTCACCACTTGCGTTTGTGTTTGAGCGGGGCCCTCCACACCGGGCGACAAATAATGAGCCGTCAGAGTGAGGGGATGTGCGCGACCACACTCTTCACGCATTGCGTTTGCAGCCAAGGCCAACAGATAGCCACCGTTTGCGATACCAGGCCCAATGTTCCAGCGCTCTTGAATCGGAGTGTCATACAGACCATCACCGAGAGAAGTGGCTGCGGTCGCAATATCGAACTCAAAAGGCATTAGTGAAGCGTACGAAAGTTGCCGTATCGAAAACGAACCGACGACCAGCACCCGCCGTCCCGTAGCCTGAACGAGTGGGCACGTACTACCTCACCACTCCTATCTATTACGTCAACGCACGGCCGCACCTTGGCCATGCGTACAGCACCATCGTTGCCGACGCCCTTGCGCGCTGGCATCGCTTGCTGGGTGACGACGTGCACTTTCTTACGGGCACCGACGAACACGGCCTGAAGATCCAGCAGGCAGCAGATGCCGCGGGAACCACGCCACAAGAATTCACCGACTCCATCGCGCCGCTTTTCCAAGAAGCATGGCAGCGCCTCAACATCTCAAATGATGATTTCATTCGCACCACCGAGCCACGTCACCGCGCTGGTGTTGAGAAGTTGTTGCAGGCGTGTTTTGATGCCGGCGACATCGAGCTCGACAAGTACAGCGGTCTCTACTGTGTGGCATGCGAGGCGTACTTCACTGAAGACGAACTCGAAAACAACAACTGCCCAATCCACAAGCGTCCCGTTGAGCATGTTGAAGAAGAGAACTATTTCTTCCGTCTCTCTCGCTTCGAACAGCGCCTTATTGATTTCTACTCATCGCATCCAGGCGCTGTTGTGCCTGATCATCGCGTGAACGAAGTTCTCGGGTTTATCAAGCAAGGTCTGCAAGATTTCTCCGTGAGTCGCAAGACGCTCACATGGGGAATCCCTCTTCCTTTTGATACGTCGCACGTTGCCTACGTATGGTTCGACGCTCTTGCCAACTACATCACTGCTATTGGTTATGGCACTGACGATGAGATGTTCAACAAGTGGTGGCCCGTCAATCACCACGTCATCGGAAAAGACATCATCCGATTCCACAATGTCTATTGGCCCGCAATGCTGATGTCTGCTGGCATTGAGCCACCAAAGGGCTGGGCCG
>CALBSD010000135.1 GCA_937927625.1 uncultured Actinomycetes bacterium
GCGCCTTCATTTCGAATCTTGGCTGACATTTCTGTCAGCGGAAGTGCGATGACGCGAGTAGCGCGAATTTCGGAATCACTTAATGGACGCGTGACATCCCAAGTGGGAACAATGTGATCCGTCATCACCTGCAGAGCATGAAGAGTCTCCTGCACATCGGCCACTACTCGGGCCTGTCCTCTCACCACAACGCTTCGGTAATTCATCGAATGATTAAAGGGTGTCTTTGCGATCACGAGTCCATCCACGATGGTGACTGTCGCGCATACCTGATTCTCTGCACCCTCTTTGAGAAGTGAGTTAGCCAGAGCCCCGTGCAAGTACATCGTGTCTTCACTGATTCCGTAAATCATGGGAAGAACGAGAGGACCATCGTCAGTGTTCACTGCAACATGCGCAACGGTTCCAGCGCCGAGAATCTCTTTCATCTGCGACACGCCATATTCGGCACGCTTTGCACCACGTCGAACTGTGGTGCGGTTACTTAATGGCGATGAAGTTGACTCGTCGGATGACATCCCACGAATGTAGATGAATCAACTACCAAACAATGGGGCCATTTGCTTCGAGGGCTCGTCCCTCGGCACGAACACCCTTGGCCACAAGATCTGCCGCCATCTCCTGCCACATTGCGGGCAAACGATAGTGAGCCACGCGTGGAAATAGATGATGGAGCGCATGATGGTCATGACCGCGAATAAAGAAGGTTGAACCGGGGAAAACGGCTACACGAGTATCGACATATCGACCTTGCTTATTTCCTGGGTGATGCGGATACCAAGCAAAGACAAGTGCTAACCAGAACAACTGAAGTCGCGCAGGGAGATACCACAACAAGAACGCCGGCCAACCAAACCCAGTAAGCACCGCAACGAGCAAAATGCCATGGGTCACTAACCAGAAGCGTAGTTGCAGAAGGCCTTCCTGCTTGTTGGCGCTTCCCTTATTGGCCCGCACTAATGCAGGGTGTAGCAACTTGCGCGCTGGCGGAATCAATGCAAAGAGAGGCAAAAACATATTGACGGAGGACACCGACAAGAACTTCAGTGGAAGTTCTTTCAACTTGCCCTGTGAAAAGTAATCAGGATCACGCTCGGGGTCATTGGTGTATGCATGATGACGCATATGTGATGCACGGTGCAGGCGATATGACATGTTGAGTGGAATGCCGCACAACGTGCCGATGATGTCTTCCACCACACGCCCCTTGGACACTTTGCCCCAGATGTTCTTATGCACTGCCTCGTGCATCGGCATATAGAAGGTTGCCGCAAGAATTGTGTTGACAATGAGGCCCAGCCACAGCGGAATGGAGCCATTGATTCCGAGAATCAGGACAGTCGTCCACAACACCGCATACACAGCAAAGGTGCCTGCGATGCGCCACTGAATACCGCCCCAATACTTGGCAGCGATGACGCCTTCAGCCTTCACAGACTCGCGACGTGCTTGCACTCGTTCCGCTTCTGCCTCATGTGTTGGGTCCAACAGGTAGTCGTCCAACTTGTCGGGGTCTGGGAAGTTCAAAGCCATGGTTGAACGCTAACCCCGGTGAAACTTGAGATCGCTACTGGCAAATATGGTCTCTACTCACAGAATGTCTGTGAAGTGCTCCACCACCGGGAACGGGTCATAGAAGTGGTGGAGAAGTTCCTTCCACCGCAGATATTCCGCCGACTGGCGAAATCCTTCGGTGTGATCCTCTAACGCATTCCACTCAACGAGGAGCAAATAGTTACTCGTCGATTCAATTCCGCGAGCCAATCGCAGGCTTAGGAAACCAGGTATTCCCTCAATAATCTGACGTGCCTCTGAGAATGCAATTTCAAATTCCGATTCTTGCCCGGGGATAACGCACAACATTGCGTGTTCGAGAATCATTTTTAGTTCCTAACCGATTGTTACAGGCCGTTTTCGGCGCGGTAGTGCGCCACGATGGCGTTCGCATGACCGTGACCCATCTCGTGCTCGGTCTTCAGCATTGCGACCATCTCCGAGTGCTTGGCACCTTTCATTTTCTTGAGAAGCGATTTCCAATGCGAGATCGGCTTCCCATACTTCTTTTCAATTGATGGGAAGTAGGACGCGGGACCCTTCACCTTTTCTTCAGCCATGTAGTCAGAGTAGTGGTTAACTCAGGTTTGAAGACATGGGATAATCAGAGCATGCGTTACCTTTTCGCCGTCATTGACAGTCAGACCAATTCAGGGACTGATGCCGAGATGGGCGCCATCGATGCTTTCAACGAAAAGATTGAAGCCGCAGGACAGCGCCTCATGGCAGCAGGAGTATCCGCACCATCCTCTGCCCTTCTTATCGACAATCGAAATGGCTTGGGTTCAGTGACCAAGGGACCAGCTGTCGTTTCCGATGAATACATGGCCGGCTTCTGGGTGATTGAAGCAACCGATGACGACACGGCACGCGCACTTGCACTGGAAGCGTCTATGGCGTGCAATCGGCGTATCGAAGTTCGCGCCTTCCTTCGCTGACACACCCCAGCGATAGTTTGCAATTGACATCAAGAGAGGTCTCCCCCATGGAGACCCAGCAACCGAGCCACCCGGCCACGGTGCTACCCGCAAGGGGATGAGGCGCATTGCGCAAACATCCGGGCTTCTGATGTCCTTCATAAAGAGGAATCAGTCATGGACAAACACAAGTGGAAGATCAGGACAGCGATGCGGCATTGGAGCGCTTCAAATCCGTCCGAAGTTATTTCATGTGAATATTGCGCTGCTCACGCGACGTACACGACCAGTTTGGTAGACGAAGAAGGCGTTGCACAGGAGACGCACTTTCACTGCGACCCGCACGGAGATGACGTCATCGCATTACTCAATGGGCGGCGTCGCGAAGGACAACGTTGGATAGTTGAGGAGCGCCACTGGATGCACATTTGGAAAGTGGGCTTCAAGCAATGCACTTCTTGTCAAGGGGATAGTCGATTTATCGCGACTCTTCTAGACGAAGAAGGAAACTTCGTCCTTCAGGAAATGTATTGCAAGCCACACGCACCTCAAGGAACCGAGACCTATGTTCGTACAGGAGACGCCAGCGACATAGAAACCGATTTACTTTTCCGTCTCGGAGGAAGTTACTCCGTCACATTTGACGATACGGATCCAGATGAAACGATTTAAGTCTTGTTAGAGGCATACACTTCGTCAGTGAGTTTTGAACGCGTGTATCGAGTGACAGCACGTGGTCGCTTCAAGGACCTCAGCGAGCAAGCGCGTTCATATCTTCTGAAGGCTCAGCCAGAACACGACATCTTCAAGTCAGC
>CALBSD010000136.1 GCA_937927625.1 uncultured Actinomycetes bacterium
TTGTTTGTAACGACAAAGAGTTCAAACGGCTGCAGACCACTTGATGTTGGAGCCATACGAACTGCCTCGATAATCGCGTCAACTTTTTCCTGTGGAACAGGAGTTGATGCCTTCATCTTCTTTGTGGCGTAGCGCCAACCCATGTAGTCAGACAAAGTTTTCGTGGCCATTTTCGTGCTCCTTAGAAGTCTCGACGTTCACAACTATCGCAAGAAACGTCAGCCATTGACGGTACTCGGCAATTCGGGTCCACACTTGGTCGTACTGAATTAAGCCTGAATCAATGAATGAACGCAGTTGCGCGATGCGACCAAATGGTCCGATCAGCCCTGAAAATAAACGTCGGCAGCTGATTCAACACCTGCAGTGCGCCCCGGCGCAGAGTGCCACTTCCAATATCGATTGGTCATCTCAATGACAGAGGTCGCAGGAATTGTCTCCGACATGTTCTCAGTGGTGTGCGCATCCGACACAAGCAATGCGTCATACCCTCGGGCAATCGCACCATGAAGCGTGGAACGAATGCACCACTCGGTTTGGGCACCGACAATTACAAGATGGCCGATATTGCGCGCTGCCAGTTCGGATTCCAAGGAAGTCTCTTCAAAAGAATCGTTGTACGACTTGTGCACGATTGGTTCGTTCGACTGTGGCTGCAATTCCGAAACGATCTGCCACTCGTTGGTTCCATTCACAAGTTCATCGTCGGCATGTTGCACCCAGATCACTGAAACCTTCTGTTCACGCGCTTTCTCAACAAGACCAGCGATTCGCGACACGACACCATTACGGTCGTGCGCATTACCCACTACCCCATTCTGAACGTCGATGACAACGAGAGCAGTACCTGTGCGGTCAACAAGTGTGGACATTGAGTCAGCCTATTCAGAGCGAACATAGATATTGATACAACTTCCCGCATGTACCTACTCGCGCAGCCGTCATGAGCGAGAATGGAACGCATGAAACGACGCTTCAATCAAGTTGATGTCTTTGGAGACACTCCGTATCGCGGGAATCCACTTGCCGTAGTAATTGACGGAGATGGATTATCAACTGCCGAAATGCAAACTTTCGCCAAATGGACGAACTTGTCTGAAACAACGTTTCTCCTTCCTCCCACACACGAGTCAGCTGATTACCGAGTCCGAATTTTTACGACCACTGAAGAACTCCCTTTCGCAGGCCATCCCACTCTTGGCTCAGCACATGCATGGCTAACGAATGGAGGTGTGCCGAAAAATGAGAATGTCATCGTGCAGGAATGCGGAGTTGGACTCGTCACAGTGCGCCGCGATGACAAGTCACTTTTCTTCGCCGCACCACCTTTGTTAAGAAGTGGAGAGGTGGATGATGCCTTGCTCCATGAGGCAGCTGATTCACTTGGAATCAATCTTGCCGACATTGTCGACGCAGCATGGATTGACAATGGGCCAGGCTGGTTGGGCATTCTTCTCGCATCTGCCGAGGAGGTGTTGGCGCTGAAACCCAAGCCGATGAATTTGAAGTTGGGAGTCGCAGGCGCTTATTCCCCACAATCGCGATTCGCATATGAGGTCCGTGCCTTCTTTTCATCGAATGGCATCACGCTTGAGGATCCGGTGACGGGAAGCCTCAACGCGTCCCTTGCTCAGTGGTTGATCGGCTCAGGTCGATTCTCTGCTCCGTACCTTGCTTCTCAAGGAAGCGCAATCGGGCACGCCGGTGTAGTTCAAATTGAGGTTGATGATTCGAATGCCGTCTGGGTTGGTGGGAATGTTCTCACTTGCATCTCGGGCGAAGTCGATATTTAAAACCTGACCAGCCAACACGAGCCACGCAGTTGCCTATTTAGGCAACCAAAGCAATTGGCCTTTACCAGTAGCCCTGCATCAGTTCCATGGACCATGAAGGTTGCGAGACTTCTCCGCGAGGGCCGAACTCGACCATCCATGGCTTGATGTCAACTACTGGCGTTCCATCGATCGCATCAAGACCAGCGACACGAACCGTTGAGTCCTTCACCTCAAGAACTCGACACACCGTCACACCGAGACGATTCGGCCGGTCTTTTGCACGTTGAGCAAAAATGCCAACTTCCGGCCAATCCTTATTCCCTCTTGGATGTCGCAACATCTTCGACTCGTCCCAAGCTGCCTTGTCAAACACATACACGACTATGCAATGAGAAAAGTCTGCAAGCCCTATCAATGATTGTTCATCAAATGGTTTAATCATCTCGATACGGGAAGTCTCTTCGTCCCACGAATCATCTTCTGGCGCAATACGGGAACTACGTACAGTGCCGACTGCATTGATTTGAAATTGATTGCTCACACGACCACAGTAATCACGAACGTTTTAAGTCGGCGACTAAGCCGTCGGCTACACGGACGATGTCCGCTGGTGCGGCACCAAACACGTCGTTCCACGTTCCCGCAGCAGCCCACACTTCGTCGTACTGAAACAAGTCCGGATCAACCAACACACGCAATTGTGTGCTGTGACCAAACGGAGGCACACCATTATTGGTTTAGGCAACTTTTGGATTATCAGATCACCAACTCTCTGTAACTGCCGAGAATCGTTCTTACACGGAAGTGCATATCTCGCAAGTATGGTCTTTTAGATGTCGGGCCACCATCACCACGACACAAGCGAATCATCCCATCAGATGACAGTTGTGTTGATAATCACCATAGGTGTCGTCATCATTCAATGGATTGGAGTTGCGATCACTGGGTCATTGGCGCTTGCAGCAGATGCTGGACATCAGCTAACCGACGCGCTTGGCATAACGATCGCCCTTATTGCAGCTCGAATTGCTTCTCGTCCCCCTTCTCCGACTCGGACCTTCGGTTATGTACGAGCAGAGGTACTCTCAGCCGTCGTTCATGCTGCACTCATTTGCGCAATGTGTGTCGTTCTCGGATACGAAGCAATCCATCGCTGGAACAGTGCTACAAAGGTTTCCAGCACCGGTGTTATGGGCTTCGCCCTACTTGGTTTGATTGCCAACTTTGCAGGGGTTCTTATTTTGAGGAAATCCTCGCGAAGCAATTTGAATGTTCGCACCGCATTCCTGGATGTTGCGTCAGATGCTGCCGTTTCGGCTGTAGTCCTTGCTTCTGGCGCGATCATGGCCGTTACAGGTTGGACACGATTAGACATTGTCGCTACTTCCTTTGTCGTCATCACCATTCTGGTAAGAACCTGGGGAGTTGTTGTTGATGCAACTCGAATCCTCATGGAAGGTGTTCCCACAGGAATTTCTATTGAAGATGTCCGAAGTATCGCACTCAATATTCCAGGTGTTGTTGATCTTCATGACGTGCACGTCTGGGCAACCACCCCCGAGTCGACACTTCTCTCAGCTCATATTGTCGTTGAGCAATCAGAACATGATTCGGGTGGAACTGGAAGGATTCTCGATGCACTCGAGTCGACATTTGAAAGCGAACTGCAGATCACACATACGACGTTCCAGATCGAGCATCCTTTACACCAACTGCACGAACACCCAAGACACGATTAGAACGCACAGGTACTTAGCCGCGCTTTAGATCAGTGACGACGCCGCCAGCGACACGCACGATGTCTGCAGGCGCTGCGCCGAAGTTGTCATTCCATGTTCCTGCTGCAGCCCACACTTCGTCGTATTGCAACAAGTCAGGATCAACGAACACACGTAGTTGAGTGCTGTGACCAAACGGCGGAACGCCGTTATTGGTTTAAGCAACCCTTCGAGCCGCAACACATGAATGTTCTACGCGCAGTTTGACCTGATCCCGATGCAATCTCGTGCGATCCGTATCGCCTTACCTAATTGATCGGATAATTCCGGCAATAACCGAGTCGATCTGTTGGTCAGCACTTACGCCTGCTGGCCAGATGGACGACGTTACAATCGTCGCAATTCCGTGCACGCTCGACCACGCAATCATCGGAACATCTTTGCGCCTTGCGGACGGAATAACCCCCGCATCAATCATCTGCTCGACTGAATCTGTGAGGGTCAACCACGGACTTGGATCATCAAGTCGATCAACCAGTACCTCGTTGCGCGAGAAAGCGGCTTCGAACAACGTTGGGCTGCTCATCGCAAACTGCACGTAGGCGCGGCCAAGTGCTTCGAATCGTTCGACTGATCGACGTTTCGTGTTACTTCCGACGATTCGAGATGAGGCATCATTCATCGCCTGAGCGAGTGCTTCACGGCAGCGTTGCGATACTCGCATTTCGAAGTATTCCCTACTAGGAAAGTGGCGATATGCGGCCGAAGATGAGACCCCGACGGCTCGTGCTAGTTCGCGCAGCGAGATTTTGCTGATTCCGACATCACGGACAGCTTCCATACCAGCCTCGACAAGGGCTTGGTCAAGGGACCCGTGGTGGTAAGGCTTCTTTGGCACAATCACCATTGTGTCAGAGATGTTGACACTGCTCACACATTGTGTCAGAGATGTTGACACTGCTCACATTATCCCTCATAATGTCAGTATGAGCACAACATCGGAACCCACTCTGAATCCATATCTGATTGGCAACTTCGCCCCCGTCACCGAGGAAGTCACCGCGTTTGACCTCCCGGTTATTGGAGAACTGCCACTAGAACTCAACGGTCGTTATCTTCGCAATGGTCCAAACCCAATTGGCGAAGTGGATCCTTCTGCACATCACTGGTTCTCTGGGGATGGCATGGTGCACGGAATACGTATCCGTGGAGGCAAAGCAGAGTGGTATCGCAATCGATACGTAGGGTCAACATCAGTGAGCGCG
>CALBSD010000137.1 GCA_937927625.1 uncultured Actinomycetes bacterium
GAAACTAACGAGCATCTGTTCGAACGAAAGTACCTACTCTGCTTTTACAGAGTTACTTTCGTCCTCTTTCTTTTTCGGCAGATCTGGATGCAGAACTGTGTACAAGAAGAGAACAAGTGCAAGTAATCCAAATGGTGCAAAGTTCTTTGCACTGTTGTTAAACACCGGATACAACACGAATGCAGACAGAAGTGCAGTCCACGACCACAGGATTGCAACTGCGCGACGAGGTCCGTGTCCTAATGCAATTAATCGATGATGCAAGTGTCCCTTGTCTGCATGCGCAAGTCCTTGGCGATTAATCACGCGGCGCACGATGGCAAATGCAACGTCGAAAACCGGGACACCAAGAATGATGAGAGGAATTGCCAAAGGTGCCAAAAAGAAATAGGTCTGGCCGCTAAACGCTTGCGTTGTTGGGTCGGCACGACCACCCACCACGCTTGTCGACACTGCAACAAGGAAGCCCAGCAAATACGCACCACTGTCACCCATAAAGATGCTGGCGCCATTGAAGTTGAAGGGCAAGAAACCAACACATACACCGACGGTGATGATGGCGATCAGAGGTCCAATGTTTGGTTCCGACAAAAGTCCGAGACCTGCAAGATGTTGCGCGTAAATAAAGAAGGCTGTTGATCCGATCGCAACGATTCCTGCTGCAAGACCATCAAGTCCATCAATGAGATTGATTGCCTGGGTCATTCCCAGCAACCACACGATGGTCACAATGGGCACCCAGTCATTGGACAACTGAATAACGCCGAGGAACGGAATGCGGAAGTAGAACATCGTGACACCGGCGGCCACAAGGATCATTCCGGTGACGATGACTCCGAAGACTCGTGCAGGTGCGGACACCTCACGAATGTCATCCATCACGCCGATACCCAAGACAACCATTGCACCCAACACGACACCGAGAAGTTCAGAGTTACCATCAAACAATGGCGAGAAGCGGTCCATGTTCCACGCCAGCAGCAATGCGCACATCACGCCGGCGAACATCGCAATGCCACCTACTTCGGGCGTCGGCACCGTGTGCACTTTTCGTTCGTCGGGAACGGCCACCCAGTTCTTCACACGTGCAACAGCACGCACAAAGGGAGTCGTCAAGAACGTCACCGTCATGGCACAGATGCCAACGATGAGATATCCAGTCGTGTCCCCCATTACGGGATGAGCCTAGAAGAGATGGCCGACCGCGCTGGGTTTACAGCGGGTTGGGATACACAGGAAAGCGCGAGCAAAGCTCGGCAACCTTGGCGCGTACCACTGCGACAGCTGCGGCATCATCACGATTGCGCAGTGCCTCTGCGATGAGTGATGCGATGACTGGCATCTCTGCTTCTGTCATGCCCTGTGTGGTCACGCTTGGGGTACCAATGCGCACACCAGACGTCACAAACGGACTGCGAGGATCATCAGGCACTGTGTTCTTGTTCAGCGTGATTCCCGCTTCATCGAGAACCAACTGCGCAACCTTGCCGGTGCATTCAGCGTCGAACGGACGAAGGTCCACCACCATGAGGTGGTTATCGGTTCCGCCGCTGACAAGACGGAAACCTTCATTCGTCAGAGCAGCAGCGAGAGCTGATGCGTTCTTCACGATTTGTTGTGCATATGCCTTGAACGAAGGATCAAGTGCTTCACGGAATGCAACTGCCTTTGCTGCAACAACATGTTCCAGCGGTCCACCCTGGCTTCCGGGGAAGACAGCCTTGTCAATTGCTGCTGCATGTTCTGCCTTGCTGAGGATGCAACCACCGCGAGGTCCACGCAATGTCTTGTGTGTCGTGAAAGTGACAACGTCGGCATATGGCACGGGGTTTGGATGTGCGCCACCTGCAACGAGACCAGCCAAGTGAGCAATGTCAAACATGAGCAATGCGCCCACTTCATCTGCAATTGCCTTAAACGGTTCTGGATCAAGACGACGTGGGTAACTGGTGGTTCCCGCAACGATCATCTTTGGACGATGCTGCAACGCAAGTTCGCGCATGTTGTCAAAGTCGATGCGCTCTTCACCCTTGGTGACTCCGTATGACTTGAAGTCGTACAAGATGCCGCTGGCATTGACGGGTGAGCCATGTGTGAGGTGACCACCATGGTCGAGGCTGAGTCCGAGAATGGTGTCGCCAGGATTCAACAAGCCGAGGTACACAGCCATGTTTGCGCTGGCACCTGAGTGTGGCTGCACGTTTGCGTGGTCAGCACCGAAGAGTTCCTTCACGCGAGAAATTGCGAGAGCCTCAATGACGTCTGCATGAACGTTGCCGCCGTAATAACGCTTTCCGGGATAGCCCTCGGAGTACTTATTGGTGAGAATCGAACCAGTTGCCTTCATCACTGCAGGCGATGTGAAGTTCTCGCTCGCGATGAGCTGCAATCCGGTTGTCTGACGAATGCGCTCTTCTTCGAGTAACGCAAAGACTTCGGTATCTGGATTGTTGTCAGATGGGAAAGGCATTACTTGCCTGCTTCTTGCTGTTCAATCTCTGCCAACTGAGCAACGCGGCGCTCGTGACGGCCACCTTCGAATTCTGTTGAGAGGAATGTTGCGAGAATTTCTTCGGCGAGACCTTCGCCCACAACACGTGCACCCATAGAGAGAACGTTGGCGTTGTTGTGTGCACGTGCCATACGAGCGGTGTAGAGGCAGTTGCACAATGCAGCGCGCACACCATGCACCTTGTTAGCTGCGAGTTGTTCACCCTGACCGCTACCGCCCAGCACAATGCCAAAGTCAGCCTTGCCATCACGCACATAGCGACCGACGCCAGCACAAATGGGTGGGTAATCAACACTCTCGGTGGAGTGAGTACCGAGATCTTCCACATCGTGACCCTGATTCGTGAGCACCGAAATGAGGTGCTGCTTGAGGGTGTATCCAGCGTGGTCGGCTCCGATTGCAATACGCGACATGGCATTCAGAGTAGTAGGGGCACCCCTCTGACGACCTAGCGTCTTGAACATGACACTTGACCCACGCACTCCCGTCCTCATTGGCACAGGCCAGGTCGTTCAACGAGCAGAGGGCATCGACGACGCCACCGATGCCGTGGGCATGATGGTGCAGGCCATCGAAAAGGCAGCCACAGACGCTGGTCTCACCTCTGTCCCCAACCCTGATTCCATCCGCGTGGTCAACCTGTTGTCCTGGAAATACGGCAATCCGGCACAGTTCATCGCCGAAGATCTCAAGCTCTCTCCTCGCGAACTGGGATATTCCGCCATGGGTGGCAATACGCCCCAGACCTTGGTCAATGCCGCATCTCGTCAGATTCTTGCGGGCGAACTAGACCTCGTCATCCTCACGGGTGGTGAAACCACTCGTACGCGCGCTCGCTATCGCAAGGCGAATATTGAGCCGCAGTGGCGTACCACCGACTCAGAGCCAGTACTTGTCTCTGAAGACCTCACCATGAACATGCCCGAGGAACTCGAGCGCAAGATCATGATGCCAATTCAGATCTATCCAATGTTTGAGACGGCCCTTCGCGCGCAAGCAGGTCGCACCATCGAAGAACATCAGAAGCACATCAGCGAACTCTGGGCTCGCTTCAGCGCGGTAGCCGCGAAGAACCCATACGCATGGTCACCGAAGGAATACACGGCCGAAGAAATTCGTACGCCATCGGCCAACAACCGAATGATTGGCTTCCCCTATACGAAGTTCATGAACTCGAACAACGACGTTGATATGTCTGCCGCACTCATCATGTGTTCAGTGGAAAAGGCTGAAGCGCTCGGAGTTCCACGTGATCGTTGGATCTTCCCGCAGTCGGGCAGCGATGCACACGAGCACGCATTTATCTCGCATCGCAATCACTTCTACGACACTCCCGCAATTGAACTTGCAGGTCGTCGAGTTCTTGAACTTGCAGGTCGCACCATCAACGACATCGACATCGTCGACTTGTATTCCTGCTTCCCTGCTGCAGTGCAGTTAGGCGCAAAGTCATTAGGGCTCGACATCAATTCACAGCTCACTCGCACTGGTGGTTTGCCATTTGCTGGCGGCCCATGGAACAACTACGTGATGCACGCCATTGCCACTGTTGCAACAGAGTTGCGCGAAGGCAAAGGCAAGACAGGACTTGTGTGGGCCAATGGCGGCTACACAACAAAGCACGCATTCGGTGTGTATTCCACCGAGCCACCTGCGAGCGGCTTCAAGTACGACTACCCACAAGACCAGATCGATGCGTTGCCACGTCGCAGCCTTGCCACACCTGCTGACGCAGCGGGCGATGTCACCGTTGAGGCCTATTCGGTCATGCACGACCGCGAGGGCAATCCAGAGCGCTCCATCTTGTCCTGCTTGTTGGATGATGGTCGACGCGCATGGGGCGAAACGTCTGACGTAGCTGCCGGCCGCGATATGTGTACCAATGAATGGGTCGGCAAGCGAGTTCGTCTCGATGCCTCGGGTAACTTGCTCGTGTGAGCGACACCTTCCCGCGCCAATACGCCCGCACCCAACGACTCTCTCTCGGAGAGCCGCGAACCTTCACCGTCTCCCCCGACGGAACTCGTGTTGTCTTTGCTCGTTCCACCTCGGGTCAAGACTCCGTCAACTCTTTGTGGGTCCTCAACATTGCCACTGGTGAAGAGACTCAGATTCTCGACCCACGCTCCATTGGCGCAGACCTCTCTCAGTTGACTGCGGAAGAACTTCGTCGTCGCGAGCGCGCACGTGAAGGTGCTGGCGGAGTTGTCACGTACGCCTGCGATACAGAGGTCACTTCTGCTGTCACTGTTTTGGGCGGCCAGATTGTGCACGTCGACCTCATCACCGGCGCAGTCACACTCCCTGATGTTGCACCCGGCGTCTTTGACGTGCGTCTTTCCCCTAATGGGAAGCACATCTCCTATGTACGAGGAGCTTCATTGTGTGTCGCTGATCTTTCCGGCAATGAGATTGTCATTGCTTCGGAACTTTCAGAAACAGTGACATGGGGAAGTGCAGAGTTCATTGCCGCTGAAGAGATGGGTCGCATGCGCGGCTACTGGTGGTC
>CALBSD010000138.1 GCA_937927625.1 uncultured Actinomycetes bacterium
CTGATCCGAACAAGCCCATCGGTTCGTTCATGTTCCTTGGGCCAACCGGTGTGGGCAAGACGGAACTTGCACGTGCACTCGCGGAATATTTGTTTGATGATGAAAAGGCAATGGTGCGCATTGACATGGCGGAATACATGGAGAAGTACTCCGTGAGTCGCCTCATCGGAGCGCCGCCGGGTTATGTCGGGTACGACGAAGGTGGTCAGTTAACAGAACTAGTTCGCCGCCGCCCGTACAGCGTGGTGTTACTTGATGAAGTGGAAAAGGCACACCCTGATGTGTTCAACATTTTGTTGCAGGTTCTTGACGATGGTCGCTTGACAGATGGTCAAGGTCGCACCGTTGACTTCACCAATGTTGTGTTGATCATGACAAGCAATCTGCCAGGCGAACCCATCGAATACTTCCGTCCGGAGTTTGTGAATCGCATCGATGAAATTGTGCGCTTCCGTTCACTCACTGAAGAAGACCTCGGCCACATTGTTGAAATTCAACTCGAGCATCTCGTGAATCGCATGGCGGAACGACGCATCTTGTTGCAGGTCACGCCAGCAGCGCGAATGATGTTGGGTGCGAAAGGCTTTGATGCAACATTCGGTGCACGGCCGCTCAAGCGACTGATTCAACGAGAGATTGCAGACAAAGCAGCAATTATCATCTTGGAAGGTGGAGTCGCTGAAGACGGAATCATCCGCGTTGATGTTGTGGACGATGAACTCTCGGTGACTGCGGTTGCGCAGTAACTAGCTAAAACGGCGACGAATTGCGTTGCCGTGCGCAGGGAAACCTTCGTGATCTGACATCGCGATGATTGTCTGCGACATACGACGCAATGCAGGTTCATTTGCTTTGGCAACAGCTGTGCGCTTCAAGAACGCATCCACAGTGATGCCGGACGATACGTGAGCAAAACCACTCGTTGGCAATGACGCAGGTGCGCCGATAACAAAGTTGCCTGCGCTGAATGGTGTGTTCTGACCAATCAGAATTTCGCCAGCGTTCACAAGTAGGTCAAGAAGTTGTTCTTCGTGTTGTGCATCGACAGCCATCTGCAAGTGCTCTGGCGCGTACATGTTGGCCACTTCGGCAGCTTCAGTGAGGTTCTTCACGAGGACAGCGCCACCGTTTGGTCCTAGCGATGCTCGTGCTGCAGTTGCGCGCACTTCGGGAAGATCATCCAACTGCAATGCGAGTTCTGCATCGACCGCTTCGATGACCTCTTCTGATGTGCAGACCAAAACGACTGATGAGTCAGTGCCATGTTCGGCTTCCACCAAGAGGTCTGCAGCAAGTTTGCCGATGTGTGCGGTGCGGTCCGCAATGATCATGCTTTCGGTGGGGCCGAGCAACATCATCGTTGCAAGGCCGTGACGTTGCATCTCTACTTGGGCAATGGTGACGGCAGGACTTCCTGGTCCCATCACTTTGCGAACTTTCGGAATCGTCTCGGTGCCAAAACCCAGAGCAGCGATGCCGGCTGGACCATTGACGCGAAAAACATTCGTGATGCCCAGTAGACGACAGACCACAAGCACTGCCGGGTCGACTTCACCATTTCCGCCAGGGATAGGGGGAACGATGAGATTGATGTTGGGAACCCCAGCAACAACAGCGGGAACACCTAGTTGGTACGCCACCGATGGGTAGCTGGCCTTGCCGCTAGGAACAAAAAGACCCACGCTGGAGATCGGAGTGATCTTTTCGCCTGCCGTCAGGCCGTTCTCAATCTCAATCTGCCAGTCGCTGGCCCTCTCGAGAATCTGATCATTGAAGGCCCGAAGGTGCGAAATGGCGTCGATAATGGCGTTTTCCACCGCTGGATCAATGGTTGCAGCCGCAATTTCCTCTTCGGTAACGCGCAATTGGTTGGGAGAAAGGCGAATGCCGTCGAACTTGGCAAGTGCATCGCAGACCGCTTCGTCGCCTCGGATACGAACATCTTCGATAAGGGCATCGATGGAAGCGCGCAATGTGGGCTCGAAAATGTCATCGAGTCCGCGACGACAGAGGGCATCACGCTGCTGGGGGGTCATTGAGGACCACTGCTGGCGCCTAAGAACTGCACTCACACCTAGAAACCTACCCGTGA
>CALBSD010000139.1 GCA_937927625.1 uncultured Actinomycetes bacterium
CTGATCCGAACAAGCCCATCGGTTCGTTCATGTTCCTTGGGCCAACCGGTGTGGGTAAGACGGAACTTGCACGTGCACTTGCGGAATATTTGTTTGATGATGAAAAGGCAATGGTGCGTATTGACATGGCGGAATACATGGAGAAGTACTCCGTCAGTCGTCTCATCGGTGCGCCGCCGGGTTATGTCGGGTACGACGAAGGTGGTCAGTTAACAGAACTAGTGCGTCGTCGCCCCTACAGCGTGGTGTTGTTGGACGAAGTGGAGAAGGCTCACCCTGATGTTTTCAACATCTTGTTGCAGGTGCTTGATGATGGCCGCCTGACAGATGGTCAAGGTCGCACGGTGGACTTCACCAATGTTGTTCTGATCATGACGAGTAACTTGCCGGGTGAGCCCATCGAATACTTCCGTCCAGAGTTCGTCAATCGCATCGATGAAATTGTGCGCTTCCGTTCACTGACTGAAGAAGACCTTGGCCACATTGTCGAGATTCAGTTAGAGCATCTCGTGAATCGCATGGCGGAACGACGCATCTTGTTGCAGGTCACCCCTGCTGCTCGCGTCATGTTGGGCGCAAAAGGATTCGATGCAACATTTGGTGCGCGGCCGCTGAAGCGTCTGATTCAACGAGAGATTGCAGACAAAGCAGCAATCATCATCTTGGAAGGCTGCGTTGCTGAAGACGGAATCATCCGCGTTGATGTTGTGGACGATGAACTCTCAGTGGCTACGGTTGCGCAGTAACTAGCTAAAACGGCGACGAATTGCGTTGCCGTGTGCGGGGAAACCTTCGTGATCTGACATCGCGAGGATTGTCTGCGACATACGGCGTAATGCAGGCTCATTTGCTTTGGCAACAGCTGTGCGCTTCAAGAACGCATCCACTGTGATGCCTGATGAAACATGTGCAAAACCACTGGTCGGCAATGAGGCTGGTGCGCCGATAACAAAGTTGCCTGCGCTGAACGGCGTGTTCTGACCAATCAGAATTTCTCCTGCGTTCACAAGCAGGTCAAGAAGTTGTTCCTCGTGCTGTGGGTCGACAGCCATCTGCAGGTGCTCTGGCGCGTACATGTTGGCGACTTCGGCAGCCTCAGTCAGGTTCCTTACGAGTACAGCGCCGCCGTTAGGTCCAAGCGATGCTCGTGCTGCGGTTGCGCGCACGTCGGGAAGATCTTCCAACTGCATTGCGAGCTCTGTATCGACCGCTTCGATGACCTCTTCTGATGTGCACACCAGAACAACTGATGAGTCAGTGCCATGTTCGGCTTCCACCAAGAGGTCTGCAGCAAGTTTGCCGATGTGCGCGGTGCGATCGGCAATGACCATGCTCTCGGTGGGGCCGAGCAACATCATCGTTGCAAGACCGTGACGTTGCATCTCTACCTGGGCAATAGTGACGGCAGGACTTCCAGGCCCCATTACTTTGCGAACCTTCGGAATCGTCTCGGTGCCAAAACCCAGGGCTGCGATGCCGGCTGGACCATTGACGCGAAAAACATTTGTGATGCCCAGCAAGCGACAGACCACAAGCACTGCCGGGTCGACTTCGCCATTTCCGCCAGGGATAGGGGGAACGATGAGGTTGATGTTGGGAACCCCGGCAACAACGGCGGGAACGCCCAGTTGATATGCCACCGAGGGGTAGCTGGCCTTGCCGCTAGGAACAAAGAGACCCACGCTGGAAATCGGTGTGATTTTTTCGCCTGCGGTCAGGCCGTTCTCAATCTCCATCTGCCAGTCGCTGGCCCGCTCGAGAATCTGATCATTGAAGGCGCGCAGGTGCGAAATGGCATCGATAATGGCGTTTTCCACTGCTGGGTCAATGGTTGCAGCCGCAATTTCCTCTTCGGTGACACGCAATTGGCTGGGAGAAAGGCGAATCCCGTCGAACTTGGCAAGT
Organism: uncultured Actinomycetes bacterium; assembly: GCA_937927625.1. Lineage (GTDB taxonomy): Bacteria > Actinomycetota > Acidimicrobiia > Acidimicrobiales > Ilumatobacteraceae > UBA2093. Next base: position 1,906 of record CALBSD010000139.1, read on the forward strand.
GCATCGCAGACCGCTTCGTCGCCTCGGATACGCACATCTTCAAGCAGGGCATCGATGGAAGCACGCAGTGTTGGCTCAAAAATGTCATCGAGTCCGCGACGACAGAGGGCATCACGCTGCTGGGGGGTCATGGAGGACCACTGCTGGCGCCTAAGAACTGCACTCACACCTAGAAACCTACCCGTGA
>CALBSD010000140.1 GCA_937927625.1 uncultured Actinomycetes bacterium
GAATGGAACGACTTCGCGTCGTGCGGTGTCGTACAACCTCATGGACATTGCAATTACGCCTTTGCTCGTGGATCTTTCTTGATGCCCGTCAACTTCGGAGCCACTCGCGTCTTGTAACGGACATTGAGTTGAAGAAGAACTGCAGTGAACGCTTCAATCGCTGTTGCATTGGAGAGTTCACCAGCATCGAGTGGACGACAACCAGGAATGTGTTCTGTAATTTCCATTGTCACGCGCTTCGCATCGTCATCATCGGAGCAGATCAGAACATCAGAGTCGATGGGATCACCAAGGTGACCAAGCTCTGTTGCCGGCAAATGATGGAAGGCTGCTACGACGCGACACTCGGGGACTGCGGCTTGCACATGTGCAGCAACACTTCCGCGTGGTGGCATCAGCGGTTGAAATTCATGTCCCACTCGAACAAGAGCGTTTGCCATGCTGATGACGACCTTGCCAGCAAGAAGACCGATGTGTTCTTGAGCAGTAGTAGCTGCGCCCTCCCATGGAGTTGCGAGTACAACGACGTCACATGATGAAGCGGCTTCGTTGTCGCCTGCCTCAATGGAGAGGTTCAGATCTGGCCACTTGGCCTTGACACTGTCGACGGCCTCAAGGGCGCGATACTTCGAACGCGAACCGATCACCACGTCATAACCAACAGATGCCAGACGGGCGCCAAGGGCGCTACCGGCAGGACCGGTTCCTCCGAGAATTCCAATACGCATTTGATAGAGCCTTACACATAGACCCCTACCGAACTACGGTCATATGCATGGGTCTTCTCGACGGTAAGAAAATAGTGGTCACAGGCGTTCTCACGGATGCTTCTCTTGCATTCCGTGTTGCACAGCTTGCGCAGCGCGAAGGAGCCGAAATCGTGCTCACTGGTGCTGGCCGCGCCCTTTCCCTTACCCAGCGCACTGCACGCAAACTCGATACCCCAGTCGAAGTCTTCGAATTTGACGTCACAAATGCTGAACACGTGGAATCCGTTCGTGAACAAGTGCGTACAACCCTCGGTCGTGTTGACGGCGTCTTGCACGCCATCGGATTTGCTCCTGAAATCTGCCTTGGCGATGACTTCCTCGCTGCCCAATGGAGCGATGTTGCCGTTGCGATGGAAATTTCTGCGTATTCCTTAAAGACAATGGCTGACGCTTTCCTTCCGTTGATGCAGCCAGGCTCAACAATCATCGGTCTCGACTTCGACAACACCGTTGCATGGCCCGCCTACAACTGGATGGGCGTGGCGAAAGCTGCATTCGAAGCAACAAATCGTTATCTCGCAAAAGATCTTGGACCGCGCGGCATTCGCTGCAACTTGGTGGCTGCTGGCCCCATCAAGACAATGGCTGCAAAATCAATTCCTGGTTTCAAGAAGTTTGAAGACATTTGGGATGACCGTGCACCTCTGGGCTGGGATGTCACCGACTCCACACCAGTCGCAAAGACGGTTCTCGCACTCATGTCCGACTGGTTCCCCGCCACAACTGGTGAAGTGATTCATGTTGACGGTGGCTACCACGCAATGGGTGCTTAACCCTCGTGGCAAACCGTCTCGCTGACGCAACATCGCCGTATCTTCGCCAGCACCGAGACAATCCGGTCCATTGGTATCAATGGGGTGACGATGCATTTGCAGAATCACAGCGCACTGGAAAACCAATTCTCCTCTCTGTGGGCTATTCCGCCTGCCACTGGTGCCATGTCATGGCGCACGAAAGTTTTGAAGACGCAGCAACTGCATCTGTCATGAACAATCTCTTCATCAACGTCAAGGTGGACCGTGAAGAGCGACCTGATGTTGATGCGGTATACATGGATGCCGTACAGGCTTTGACAGGTCGCGGTGGATGGCCGATGACAGTGTTCCTCACACCCACTGGTGAACCGTTTTATGGCGGCACGTATTACCCGCGTGAAACGTTCGTCAAACTGATGGAAGCGGTTGACGATGCATGGCGCAATCGACGCGACGAACTTCAGCAGAACGTCGATGCATTAGTAGAGACTATTGGCCGCACAGCATTGATTTCACCTGCAGACGACATTGACACTCCCGCTCTCCTTTCTTCGACTGTCACTGCGTTGCGCCAGAACTTTGATTCCACATGGGGTGGTTTCGGTGGTGCTCCGAAATTTCCTTCCACGTTCTCCCTTGATTTGTTGTTGCGGATCTACTCCGTCAACAACGATGCATCTCTTCTCCCCATGGTGCGCACTTCGCTCGACGCAATGGCAGCCGGCGGAATGTATGACCATCTCGGCGGTGGATTCTCTCGCTACAGCGTTGACAACCAGTGGCTTGTCCCCCACTTTGAAAAGATGCTCTATGACCAGGCACTTCTTGTGCGGGTCTATCTCCATCAATGGCAATTGACGCATGAGCCTCGTGATGAACAAGTTGTTCGCGAGATTGTTGATTACATCGCGCGTGACCTCACGCATTCGTCTGGGGGTTTCTACAGCGCCGAAGACGCAGACTCGCTCGACGAACACGGACGTTCTGAAGAAGGTGCGTTCTATACGTGGACTCCGCAAGAAGTACG